>JBFWLD010000005.1:0-18966 GCA_050252315.1 Bdellovibrionales bacterium | reverse complement strand
CAAAAGCCAATCATAGGGCCATGTCCTTGCATAATAAAGGTCGGGCAAAGCGCGAAACCCGCTATACATGACAAGATTATGACAAATCAGAAGATTGGTCGCCCCGACAAAAACAAGAGCCACCCACCGCAAATCGTTCAAAAGGGGGCGCTGGATGTGCGTAAAGGCCATGGCGACAGCCGGAGCCGCACAGATAAGATAAAAGGTAAAATAGGTCGCCGTCCCCTCCATATACAGCGTAACGGAAGACCAAAAGATCAGCCAAAACAGGGGGGTAATAGCCAAAAGGAAAAAGAGCGGACGCATCACGCTTTTCTGCTTCAAGGAAAGCGCCGCCTGAAACGGCCATAAAAGCCAAACGAACCCAGACCACAAACTAAACTCAACAAAACGGACGGACACCGGAATAGTGACCCCGACGAACCGATAATTCAGATGATAGAACGCCGGATTAGGATCAATAAACGGCTTAATCAAGGGATTAAAAATCTGATTAATCGCCGTGTTCATCCGCTGCCGGTCATTGGCGACGGGCCAAAAATTCATATCGGCGATCGGCGACAGGATCATCTGGCTGCTGTAAATTAACAGGTTTTGAAACCAAACATGCAAGCTAGCGGAAAGGTTGAACACCTGCGCCTTGAAATCATCGAAGAAATAGAACCGCCCCGTAGAGGCATAATTATAAAAAAGGAAAGGAACGAACATGACGAGCATGATGGCCACCGTCATGAAAAAGGCCTTCCACCCGATGGCGTTACCCCAGACGCGAAAGAGTTCGGGCTTGCGCACAGCATACCAAAGCGCAATCAACGCAGCCACACCGATAATCGGCATTAGGAAAACGATGTGAAGTTTAGTTCCGGCGCTCAAAGCAACCGCCATTCCGGCCATAAAGAAATAGAAAGACCGCCCGGAAACCAGCCAACGCCACGCCATATAAAGACCGCAAAAAAGAACGGCAGCCGCAATAATCTCATCGTTCGTGGAAGTGGCCTGAGCTAAAATGCTTGGGGTTAACCCGACCAACCACGCCACAAACAAAGCAATGACACGCTGAGCACCGAGTTCACGAGCAAAACGATAGGCAATATAAACGATCGACGCCCAAGAAAGCAGCGAAGGGATGCTGTGAACCGTGCCCGGCAGATTGTAAAGAACCAAAGGCACATAAAGCATCACGCCATCAAGCGGATAATAAACCAGCCGATTATCCGGAGAAATGAACGGATGAAGCCAGTTCGCATGGCTGACATACCACACAGCGCGCGGCAACCGATAGATCATGGAATCGGCGTTATCGGGATAAACGGACAGGCCCAAAACCACGCTAATCAGCCCGAACACACCCAAAGTAATCAGAAAAAAGCGCCGAAGAAATTTTTCCACTTTGGGGTTTTCAATCGTCACAAAGGAAAAACCGGGGGCAGGCACCAACGGCTTTGTCGTGGGTATTTTCCAAACAAAAGTAAAACAGGCCACCATCACGCCAAGGCCCAAAAAGCTCGCGGGGACATAGACCCAAAGCGAATTCAACCCGTTAACAAACCCGGCAAAATGGCTGCCAAAAACCAACCCGCCCCACAGCAAGACCAACCCCAAAAGCGGCCACTCGCGCACGGGCACAGCCCTCTTGGCCAAAACCCAGCCAGTCGCGCCGATAAGAAGGCCCATATGAAGCAAAAACAGAAACACCATTAAAGGATCAAACATCGTCGGGCTTTACCTTTCGCACTCTTTTTCTATGGCCGCATCAAGCCGAGGCTCCGTCACGCCATAGGGATCCTGATGAATGAGAATATCCGCCTTCGGATAGGCTTTTTCGATACGCTCCGTCACACGATCCGTAATCTCGTGAGCCTGAGCCAAAGACAAATCCGGCGACATCTCGATATGAATTTCGATAATGGGACGACCGACATCCATCCGGGTCCGCAAATCATGGGCACCTAAAACGCCCTTCACTTTTTGAGCCAGTTTCAGAATTTTTTCGCGGTCCCGTTCGTCCATTTCTCTGTCCATCAAAACATGCAAAGCGCCACGCCCGATCTTCAGCGCGCCCAAGCACATCCCACCAGCGATCAACAGAGCAAAAACCGGGTCCGCCCAAGCCATATCGAAAACATCCTGAAGGGCGAAGGTCACCATAACCGCAAGATTGATCAGAACGTCCCCGGCATAATGAAGACGGTCCGACGCAATAGCCAAAGATTTAGTGCGCGAAATGGTATAGGACTGCAAAGCCAACAGCAAAAGGGTCAGGATAATAGCCAACCCCATGACCAGATAGCCAGTTTGAATCTGTCGGATCGGCTCGGGCGAAATAAACCGGCCCACAGCCTCCTTGACCAACAGCGCCGAAGAAAAAACGATAAAAGCAGCCTGCGCCAAAGCCGACAAAGCCTCGGCCTTACCGTGCCCGTAACGATGGTCACGATCGGGAGGTCGTAACGCGACAATAACCCCATACGCCGTAATCAAGGAGGCAAGCAAATCCACGCCAGAATCGACCAACGAGGATAAAAGCGCCACGGATCCAGTTAGATAATAGGCGGCCAGCTTAGCAACGATCAGAATCCCTGCGACCAAAACGCTGGCGAAGCTCGTCACCCGCTTAAGCGTATGCGTTGCAATTACATGCGTAACCTTAGGGCTCATAAAACAGCCTATGCAGCAAGAGGTTGCGCCTGACCGCAGCAGCCCGACAAGACCCTTGGGCTTTGGCTTAAGGGCAGGCAAAAAGAAGGGGACAACGAATCACCTGCGGCAAAGATTACCGGGATAAAAGCTAATTGACAGCAAAAGTTTTTACGTTCCGCCTTTTTTAAAGAGGTCGTCATCCAAGGCCATAGTTGCGCCACGATCCCCTTTTAGGGTATGACTTCTTCTATATGTTTAAACCATGACACGATGAGGCTTCTAATGATCCGTAAATCTTTTCTGGCGACGATGGCGCTCACCCTGCTTCTCCCTGCCTGTCAGGCCGAAAATATGGGAACAAAAGAAGGGTTTGGTACGCTCGGCGGCGCAGCCGTAGGCGGCCTATTGGGCAGCAATGTCGGTAAGGGATCGGGCAGGCTGGCGGCGACAGCCGCAGGCGTCGTCCTAGGCGGATGGCTCGGCAATGAAATCGGGGCGTCGCTTGACAAGGCGGACCGTTCCTATATGGGAACAGCCACAAGCCGCGCCTATACGGCACCGATCGGACAACAAATTACATGGAACAATCCACAATCCGGCAACGCAGGAACGATCACCCCGGTTCGCGATGGATACAGCAGCAACGGGGCCTATTGTCGCGAGTTCCAGCAAACCATTACGGTTGGCGGACAACAGCAGCAAGCCTATGGCCGCGCCTGCCAGCAGCAGGATGGCTCTTGGAAAATCGTCCAGTAAAAAAGTAACATTAAAAGCCCTCCCCATCAAAATCGGGGAGGGCTTTTTTATGACATAAAGCTTGATCTTTTCCTCATTCCACCACAACATACTCTTTCAGTGGATTTTTCAGGAACACCCGATCAAATGAGCAATCCGTACTCCCTTTTAGGCGTCGCACCAACCTCAACAGATGCCGAAATAAAAAGCGCTTACCGAAAACTTGCCAAAAAATATCACCCGGACATGAATCCGGGCCGCAAAGACATCGAACAAAAATTTAAAGAAATCACCGCCGCCTACGACCTGTTGTCCGACAAAACCAAACGCGCTCGGTTCGACCGTGGAGAAATCGACGAAAACGGAAACGAAAAACACTTCTATGGCGGGGGCGCGGGCTCAAATCCCTATGGAAATCAAAGCCGCCGCGGCCATCGCTCAAACGGCCCCTTCGGCTTCAGCGGCAACATTAATCCGGAAGATATTTTTGCCGAGTTTTTCGGAGGGCGCGGGCGAAAAAGCGCCCCCTTCGAAGAGGCCGAGCCCCGCGCCCAAGACATTACCTACACCATCACCATCCCCTTTACCGAAGCCTGTCTGGGCGGCAAAAAGCGCATCACGCTCGACAACAAAAAGACCATAGATATCAACATACCGCCAGGCACGGAAAACGGACACAAGCTCAGACTTCGCGGACTTGGCCGTCATGGCGGTGCCGCGCTGATTGAAATTACCGTCGCCCCCCACAGCTTTTTTACCCAAGAAGGCAAAGATATTCACCTTACCGTTCCCGTCGGACTGCATGAAGCGCTGTTAGGCGCAGAAATCACCGTCCCGACCCTGTCCGGCAAAGTCTCTTTAAAAATCAGCAAAGGCTCGAATACAGGCACCGTTATGCGCCTGAAAGGTAAAGGGATTCCCTCTAGCAAGGGGGATGCAGGCGATATGTTCGTCAAGCTTGAGGTGGTTTTACCTGAAAATAGTTCCCCTGAATTGGTTTCTTTCATCGAAAAATGGGCTAAAAAGCACACATATAATCCCAGAAAAAAATACGGGTGGGGCTAAAGGACCATGATTTCTGAACCAAGCCGCCGGTCTAAACGCGGCCAAAAAGCTTATCGAAAAGGAAAATGGGCGGAAAGTCTATCCTGCCTTATTCTGCGTATAAAAGGCTATAAAATCATCAAACGCCGCTATAAATCCAGACAAGGGGAAATCGACATTGTGGCAAGCAAAGGCAACCGGCTTGCTTTTATCGAGGTCAAAGCCCGTCCGACCATCGCCGCCGGGGCCGAAGCCGTCGCCCCGCAGCAGCAGCACCGCCTGCATCGCGCCGCAGCGCTTTTCCATGCGCACAACCGAGGCTTTTCTCACTATACCATGAGCTTTGACCTCATGCTCGTAGCGCCATGGCATCTGCCGGTTCATATAAAAAACGCTTTTCCCTGTTCAACCCTTTTATAAAACACAACTTATCCCCATATCTTTTTTGCCGGAAAGATTTCCTTTCCAAATAAACAGGATTACACTGACCCCATGAGCACCCAATCCGAAGCCCTGAGAATTCTACGCCACGCCGGAGAGATGAAGGACAATTCCCTAAATCTTGGCCTGTGCGCCCTCGCCCTTGCCAGCATGGAAAAACAGGACACAAAAATCGACCCCTATCGCGACCATCTCGACGCGTTGGTCGAGCAAGCCAAAGCCGCGGGACCAGCCAAAAAGCTGGACGATCAGCTCACGATCCTGCGGCGTATCCTCGTCGTTCAACATAAATATCAGGGGGATGATAATCATCTCGACGATGCGCGCGCGACCAATCTGATGGACGTGATCGACCGCAAACAGGGATCGCCGGTCGCGTTGGGGCTTCTTTATCTTCATTTAGCCGCCGAGCTAGGCTGGGCCATGACGGGCCTCGACCTTTCCGGTCATTTTCTTTTGCGCCTTTCCGCGCAGGACGGACAGGTCGTGCTCGACCCGTTCAGGGCCGGACAAACCTGCCAAATCGAAGAGGCCGACAGCTTTTTCATGGAAGAAGACGGCACCTTTTTTGAAGACGACCCAGAGGATAGAAAATTGCTCGACCTGTCCTCAGAGCTTCTACGACCTCTAACCCGCCGCGAAATTCTTTTACGCCTACAGCATGCCGTCAAACGCCGCCATCTCTCGCAAGACAGGATTGACCCGGCGATTTCAACCTTGCAACGGATGATTTTGTTCGCGCCGCGCCAGCAGGATTTGTGGAAAGAACTCGGCTATCTTCAAGCGGAGCGCGGCCATCTGCGCGCCGCCATCACAGCGCTGGAGGTCGTCAAGGATCTGGTCGCCGATCCTGTGCCGCTCCAACAAACCGATGTGATGTTGCGTGAATTACGCTGGCGGCTTAATTAGGCCGTAAATGCGGCGAGAATAACCGCCCCAGATAAGACAACGGGCCAGGCCTTTTAGGATCATGATCGGCGTTCCATTTTTCCACCGCCGCCTTATCAACGACATTTGCCAGCGACGCCAACTTTTCTGGATCGCCCTTAATCACCCCCGCCGCCGACAGCAATGATTTTCCCTTGAGGATATAGGAGGCCAGAACCTTTTTGGTGAAACGCGTCAAATGTTCAACGGCAACCTTACCGCGCCCAAACACCTCACGCTCGACAATAGCGTAAGCGTGGCGCAGCTTCACAAGATAAGAACATCCGGGAAATTTAATCTCGCCCGCCATGGGACTATCCTTAAAAAAGCATAAATCTATGCTCCCATTTGAACACAAATAGGTTAAGGCTCGCTAAAAGCAGGCTATTTTTCTGAAAAAAGGCTTTTAACCCAAAGTGCTAGACGGCGTTACGACACCCTGAATATCGGCATGAAATCCGGGTTTGTGGGGGCTTTGTTCCAAAACAGCATACGTTTTAATACCACCCGCAAAAAATTCCGAAGAAAGTGCAGATAAATCCGTATTGGAAGAAGAAAGTGTAGATAAATCCGTATTGGAAAGCGTTGAATTATTCCGAGCCGATAAGGCATCCAGAGCCGCGTCATGCGCATTGCCTAAACCCACAGGCCCGCCGACGCCTAAAATCAACGCAGATGCAACTTTTATTGCATTTCTATAAAATTTTTTTCTTAAATCCATTTTGGCCTCTTGGCTAAAACCTGCGTTTTTCTGGATCATTTTGTGTTAACAACATATTAAGCCTATCCTGCCCTGAAAGCAATTCTTAGGAAAATAAAAACAAATCGTAATATTTTCAACGCACTGCTTTTCGGGCCCTTTCCATTTTTGGCAAAAATAAGGCAACGCCCCTGTTTAAAAAAGGGCGGCTGTTTGCCAGCCGCCCTTTTTCCAAATAACCTTCTCTTATCGAGAATAATATTCGACAACGAGGTTCGGCTCCATCTGAACCGGATAAGGCACTTCATCCATTTTGGGGATGCGAACGAACGTCCCCTTCATAGCCTTGTGATCAACATTCATGTAATCCGGCACATCGCGTTCAGCCAGCTCAGACGCCATAATCACGATTGGCATTTGCTTAGCCTTGCCGCGCACTTCGATTTCGTCACCTTCGCGAACCTGATACGACGCGATATTGACGCGCTTGCCATTCACAAGAATGTGGCAGTGATTGACCAACTGGCGCGACGCAAAAACGGTCGGCGCAAATTTCATACGATAAACGACGGCATCCAAACGACGTTCCAAAAGCTGGATCAGGTTTTCACCATTGTCGCCCTTGCGACGCATAGCTTCTTCGTAATAGCGATGGAATTGGCGTTCGCCGATATTGCCGTAATAGCCGCGCAACCGCTGTTTCGCGAGCAACTGCACACCGAAATCGGAAGGCTTGGTGCGACGTTGGCCATGCTGACCGGGACGATAATCGCGCTTGTTCAGAGGGCTCTTGGGACGACCCCACAGGTTGACGCCCAAACGGCGGTCGATTTTATGCTTGGATTGAAGACGCTTTGTCATAATGTATTACCTTTGTTTTTGACGAAAAGAATCCGGCGCAAAACCGCCCTCTTCGTTCATTGTCCCGATAGGCCATCGCCACCACGGCAAAAGCGGGACAGTCCGATCAGCCCTTGTTTTTCAAAAGGCCGGAACATGCCCACATTCTCGGGAATGGCCGTTTAGTGCCATTTTACGACCGGAATGTCAAACAAGAAGACAAAAAATCAGCAAAAAATAAGGTTAACGGGAGAAATTGAAAGCTTTACCCTACTTCCGCTTTGCCATTACCTGCTTTCTTGCTTATTTTTAGGCACAATTTAAAACGAACAGATTGATCAAGCATGTTTTTATCCAATGGCACACGTCTAACTTTTGAAGTCCTGAAAAACTGGCTTTCCTTCCACGCAAGCTATGGAACGCTTCCGGGGATGCAACTTTGTATCCGAAAAAGAAATGCTGTCGTTTTCAACCAAGCCGTTGGGCGTGCGGATCAAAAAAGCTGGGATAAGCTTTCCACCGATCACCTTTTCCCGCTTTTAGACCAAAGCAAAATGGTGACGAGCTGCGCGTGTTTTATGCTTCAGGAAGAGGGGTTTCTTTCCTTATCGGAACCCGTAAGCGACTATCTTCCGGAAATCGCTGGTCATTGGAACCGGCAAGCCCGCAGCATTACGATACGGGATCTTTTAACGCATCGTTCAGGCTTTGTGCGTAGCGGACTAGATTCAAGCTGTTGGGAAAGACAACAGCCCTTTCCCAGCACGAAGGAACTCCTTCATCAAGCAAGCCTTGCCGACATCGTTTATGAGCCGAATACCTGCTCAAAATATTCGGATTTCGGTTTTGCCCTTCTCGGCCTTGCGCTTTCCGAGGCGGTCAGAACACCCTATAAAGCCTTCGTCCGGGATAATATTTTTTCAAAAATCAGAAAAAATCTTATCCTGCCGGATTATGATGAAACGGCCAAAGAACCTTACGCCCAGATCTATAGTAAACTACATCTTCACGGCAAACCCTTGAGGTTAAATCCTGTTCCGGTCAATACGTTTGCCCCAGCCATCGGGGGTTATGCAACGGCAGAAAGCGCTAGCGCCTTTTTTTACGAATTCCTATATGGCGACAAACTGATTTCCAAGCAAAGCCAAAGAGAAATCAAGGGAACCTTCTGGCCAGCCCTGAACAGCAAGGATTACTGGTTAGGCCATGGCATAGAAAAAACCAAAATTGGTGAAAAGGAATTCCTTAGCCACGCTGGAGAATCATCTGGATTCTTAACCCAAAGCAAAGTGTATGAACCCAACGAGCTTATCGTTTCTCTCAACACGCATGCTCAGCAAAAACCCCTTCCGCTTATCCCCGAAATAATGATCCTTATCGAAAAAATGAACAGCGTTTTCTCTCCAAGTCAAGAAGGGTCAAAAGCGACGATCTCGCCACCGCTCTTAAACGTTACGAGCGGCAGTCTTTTTGTTTTAGGATACAACTATGCTGTTGAAGTGCCTCTCTTTACCGAAACCCCAGGAAGCGATGCCGCTATCCTAAAGAAAACAGAAAAAGGCTTTATCTCTCATGACCGCGCGGCTACCTACCCGGTAGGAGAAGCCACCCTGTTCAACCGCACCTCACGCGGTGAAATTCTTTCCGTTACGCAAAGCGGTTCGAGACTCATACCCCTATCCGCCTTTTTCAAACGACACGCCCCGCTACAAAATGGCTAGGGTCAGGACTCCTTAAAATTCCAAAGGAATGCAGCACTTATCATGAACGCAATTCTTCTTTGCATAGACCTTCAAAAAGGGGAGATGAAATGGCTTTCGAAAAAGCAACAAACCCGGTTATTGGACGAAACCAATCGTGCGAAAAGAAAAATGCTAAAACTCGGCGTTGAAACGATTGACGTCGCCATAATTCCCGATCCCGATTTCTTGTCCGTTATAGGTCCTTTTTCTACTGTTAACGAAACCGTGCGCGAAAAAACGGGATTCGATCTTTTAACACATAAGAAAACCGCCTTTTTGCAGCCCCCGGCCCCAGACGCGCTTGTCCTTACAAAAAAACCTTCTCCGCTTTTAACATCGCCTTGCAGATGTATTGCGCACAGAAAAAAATTGATGTCTTTTTTCTTTGTGGCGTACAAGAAAGTGATCCCCAATACACAAATGCGGCCTGTGTAACAGAAACCGCCAAGCATCTAGCCGTTGTTGGCAAGCCGCCCATTATCCTTGCCGAGGCCACAAATTTGGCTGGCTTTATGTTTCAAGATCATAGAATAAACCAAAACGCCAAGGCAGGCATTCACACCTGGCCACTGAAAAAAGCACTAATCTATGCCGCCGATCCCACACTTGAAATCCCACAGCCCCACTATGAGCCGCCCCATTACGAGCCAAGCTTCGTATCAAAACTCTACCATCGCCTGCTGTCATCATTTCGGGCTGCCGCTACCCGGCAATAACCAAAGCCCGCGCATAAACCTCCGATTTCTTAAGGCCCGATGCTTTAGTCACAACGGCAACGGCATCGCGTACGGACATCGTCACAAGAGCTTCCGTTAAGGCCTTATCTAAATCAAAGGCCGTTTCCTTTTCTGCCTCAACTGGCGGCCCGACAAGAATAACGATCTCGCCCTTTGGCTTTTCTTTGTCCGCATAGGCTTGCGCCAACGCCCCAAGCGTATCCACCTGCATCTCTTCATAGAGCTTGGTCAGTTCTCGCCCGACGGCAGCCTCCCTCTCAGGAGACAGCTCATGCGCCAAATCCGCCAGCGTCGCCGCCAACCGTTGGGCGGATTCATAAAAAACCAGCGTCGCCTCAACCTTCGCAACATCAGCAATCGCTTTACGCCGAGCCGCCTGCTTAGTCGGCAAAAAACCAACGAACAAAAAGCGATCCGTCGGCAACCCCGCCCCGGCCAGAGCCGTCAAAACCGCGCTGGCTCCCGGCAAGGCAACCGCCTCGAATCCAGCTTGCCGTACGGCACGAACCAATCTAAACCCCGGATCGGAAATCATCGGCGTCCCGGCGTCGCTCACAAAAGCCAAGCTTTCCCCACGCGACAACCGCGCGATAACCTCCTCAACCCGCGCCGCCTCATTGTGATCGTGACAGGAAATCAACGGCTTTTTAATTCCGTAATGATGCAAAAGCCCGGCGGTTACGCGCGTATCTTCACACAATACCGCCGCCACGCCGGAAAGCGCCCACAAAGCCCGAAGCGTCATATCGCCCAAATTCCCAATCGGCGTTGAAACCAGATAAAGACAGGGTTTCAGGCTAGACGGTTTACTTGTGTCGCACTCTTCGTTAGCCTGAAGAAAGGCTCGGGCCCATGATGCAAAATCAGGCTGTCGGCCCATGTGTGTGTTGTTTTTGTTTCGGGAGATTCCGGATGTTTCGTAGGTCTTGGCCATGCGCTGTTCTTGCCGCTTTCTTGCTTATGGGATGCGATAGCATACAACAACCTTTCTCAACACAACAATCCACCCTTTCCACGCCACAGACACAGGAAAGTCCGGCAAGGCAACGCGGAGTCATAGATTCTGCCGCCGCCCGCCGGGCAGGGTCGCCCTATGCGCCCACGGCCCAGTCCTCCATTACGCCGCCCACGCAAGAAACCCAACCCAACCTCATTCAGCCCCCGCGAGAAGCTAAAATTGGGCTGCTCGTACCTCTTTCCGGACGAAGCGCCCCGCTAGGCCAAGCCATGGTTAACGCCGCACAACTGGCAGTCTTTGACGTCGGCATCCAAGGATTCGAACTGATGCCCCGCGACAGCAAAGGCACGAGTGAAGGCGCCATTCAAGCCACGCAAGACCTGATCACCAAAGGCGCCCAGCTTATAGTCGGCCCACTCTTTGCTGCCGATGTCGCCGCCGTTAAGCCTTTTGTTCAAAGCGCACATATTAACATGTTAGCGCTTTCGACGGACATTTCTCTGGCTGCTCCGGGAGCCTATGTCATGGGATTTGCCCCGGCCCCTCAAGTTGACCGGATCGTTGACTATGCCGTGAAGCAAGGGCTGCATTCGTTTGCCGCGCTTATCCCAAGCGGCCCGTACGGCCAGCTTGTCGCCAAAGAGTTCGAGCAAGCGATCCTCTCGCACAAAGCCACCCTTGTCACGAGTCAACCCCTGTCGAACCTAGCCGCCATCATTGAGCAAAAAGACGCCATCGACGCCTTGTTCCTGCCGCTTGGGGGCGGAGAGCTGCGCAGCACCGTAGCCCAACTGGAAGCGGCAGATTTTCAGCCCGGCCATGTTCGCCTTTTGGGAACGGGATTGTGGGACGAGCCCAACCTTGCGCAAGACCATATCTTGCTTATGGGGGGCTGGTTCGCCGCGCCGGAGCCTCAAACACGCGAACACTTTTTACAATCCTACCAAGACACCTACGGCCAAAAGCCCCCGCGTCTCGCCACGCTCGCCTATGACGCGACCGCGCTGGCCGCCGTGTTGGCGCGTTCCGGCATGACGTATGATGAATCCTCCTTAACCCTTCCGGCAGGCTTTGCCGGGCTCGACGGGCTGTTCCGGCTCAAAGCCAATGGACAAATCGAGCGAGGCCTTGCCGTTCTGGAAGTCGGCGACACCGAAAACCGCGTGATTGACCCGTCGCCGACCTCCTTTGCAAGACCCTAGAGCCTTTTCCGAAAAGGTTGACGGCCTTTCTATAGCCGGAAAAGGCTCTAACTCATTGCTGCCGAGCAGATTCACGCGTTTAGGTTGTCGTCTGAGGACGCCAACCTAATCACGATCTGCTCTAAAAACCTAAGAAACCGAACCCAAAGGATAAAAACGCCGAAAATAACGAAAAGGGCTAGACTTACGCCCAAGATATTGCTAAACCCGCCACCTGCAACGCAAGTTGCCGTATAATCTTGGTGCGGGCGATTAGCTCAGTTGGTAGAGCAGCTGACTCTTAATCAGCGGGTCGTGGGTTCGAGCCCCCCATCGCCCACCATGACTTTCAAAATAAAAAAACAGCCTATATTAGGCTTGATCCGTTCCCCGAAAAAACGGGATAATCTAAACGTTCTGTCCCCTCTTTCGTTTTCGAGCCCAAACAGGCACGAGCCTGTTTCAACAAAGGAACGAGCCATGTCAAACTGCTGTCATACGCCCGAAGCCTCGACGCCGTCCTGTTGTTCAACCGATAAAAAGAAAATCGACCTTCTTTTCTGGACAACGTTAGCCCTCGTCATCGGCCTATACCTTGCCCATTGGACGCTCGCTTCCGACCTTTCCTCTCTGCCGTGGCTGGCGCAAATGGCAGCAACCTCTTACACCATGATCAACAGCGTATGGTGGGGCGTGTTGGTCGGCTTTATCTTTGTCGCCCTTTTGTCCAAAGTGCCACGCGCTTTTATTATGGCGCTGTTCGGCCAAGGCGGCACGATCGGCGGCCTGTTGCGCGCTACAGGGGCAGGCATCTTACTGGATCTTTGCAGCCATGGCATCCTGATGATCGGAGCCAGACTTTACGAGCGCGGCGCAAGCGCAGGCCAAGTCATCGCCTTCTTGCTTGCCAGCCCATGGAACTCTTTTTCGCTGACGCTCATTCTCATCAGCTTGATCGGTCTTCCGTGGACGTTGGCCTTTATCGTTCTGTCCATGGTCATCGCGCTTATCACGGGCTGGCTTTTCGACCGCTTAGTCGGCGCAGGCGTTCTTCCCGCCAACCCGCATCAGGAAGCTCCCGCCGCCGATTTCGCTTTTTGGCCGGAGGTCCGCAAAGGCCTGCACAAAACCGCTTTTACCCCAGCCTTTTTTAAAGAAATGCTCGGCAACGCCCTGCAAGATTCCCGTATCGTCATGCGCTGGCTTCTGGTTGGTATCCTGCTGGCCGGGCTTTTGCGCGCCTTTGTCCCCCCCGATCTTTTTGCGCACAGCTTCGGACCAAGCCTGACCGGACTTGTTCTGACCATGATCCTGACGACCATTCTGGAAGTCTGCTCCGAAGGCTCCACCCCAATCGCCGCCGACATCCTGACCCGCGCCCACGCCCCCGGCAACGCCTTTGCCTTTTTGATGGCAGGGGTGGCCACGGATTACACGGAAATCATGGTCCTTAAAGACACAACCAAAAGCTGGCGGATCGCTATGTTCCTGCCGCTTCTCTCCACGCCACAAATCTTTTTGGCGTCATGGCTCATCAATAGCCAGTGGGGCGGGTAAGGTCGAATGGTTCATGCGCAGAAAAAGCCGTTGACCTCGCCCCCTTTTTACCCTTAACCTTCTGGTGAAGGCAAAAATCTTTGCCTTTGGGGTGTCGTAACCTCTCGTAAAGCGGTTAGTCATGGAAAGCCTGTCCGAAAACAGGGTTTGTTTTCAAAATCAGGTAAACATGGCGTACAACGTTGGCCTTTTCATTGGCCAGCGTGTGTATGGCGTTGCCGTCATAACGCTGCCGACCAGTCTTGCTAGGGCTGGGAGGCAGTGGCGCATGTCCAAGCCTCGCGGCCAAAGGCCATTGCAGTCGTCTTTACGCGGCTTACGAACTCCCAGCCACCAGAGCCTTTTGCTCTGGCGGCTTTTGGCTTCAGGATGGGGAGTTGGCTATGAACTGCGGCAAGCACTATTTCTTATTGCTTTCTTTCGGACTTTTTTTCTTTTTGCATTCACTCCCTGTTTCTCTGGCAAAAGAGCAAAAGGCATCCCCGTCAACCGTCCCTCAACTGACCTGTTTTTCCGTTGAGCCCCCTAAATCAGAAGTTGGCCGCAAGCGCGAAGACTACCCGACCTGTGATGAATTATGTTCCAAGCAAAAGGCTATTTGCACCGGCATGCAAAATGGCGGGCTTAATCCACCGGTTACTTGCGCGGATCATGCCTCAAGAACATGGTCTGTTTGCCGCTGCTGTAGAGTGGGGCCATGATGCGCCTTGCTCTTATGAGGGATTCTCTTCAATGTCTTTCCGCACTTGGTTTCAACTTGCGTCGTCCTATCCATTCGGAGGCTCAGCCTAGATTCCGGATTAAACTTTCTTTCGTCATAAATGCCGAAAAGAAAGTTTCTCCGGAAAGACGTTGGAGGACGGGGCTATCCTCCGCCGTCCTTGCCATTTTAAGCGTGTTGGCTTTTGTAGGCGAAACTCTGGCCGCTACGCCTGTGGCGGGGGCGTCTTGCGCTAGTGATACGGATGGTGCCGCAGCTTGCTATCTCGATGGCTGTTATGCTTGTTCAGGTGGCATATGGGTGGCACAGGCTTTGCATATCGGGGGTACGGCCAGTGATTGCAGTTCCTCTCTGGCAGGCCTGATTCAATGGACGGGCACCGCGTTTCAGGGATGCGATGGGTCTTCGTGGGTGGATTTAGGCAGCGGAGGCGAATCCTCCTCCACCTGTGCAACGCCCGACGCTTTCAGCTTTACCAACCAAACCGGCGTTGCCCTTAACTCAACCCTTACCAGTAATACCGTCACCTTGTCCGGCGACAGCTTTACCTGCGCCGCCATGGCAACCTGTTCCGGTTGCACCAACATCATACGCAATGGCGTTGCCAATGGTACCTCCGCCATTTTTAATTCAGGCGACACCATTGCTTTGCAGATTCTGTCCTCCAGTTCGGCCAACACCGCGAAAACAGCCACCGTCACAGTAGGAAACACACCCTCCGGCACATGGTCGGTGACAACCGATTCAAACAGCCCTGACCCCTTCGCTTTTACGGACCAGACCGGGGTGAATCTCAGTGAAATAATCACGTCCAATACGGTCACCTTGTCCGGATCGTTTTCAGACCTAACCGCCACCTGCGAGCAGGGCTGTCTGGCCATCTCGCGCAATGGCGGGGATTTCATCAATACATCGGCCAGCGGGTTTCAACCGGGTGACACGATCGCCATTAACCAAATATCGGCATCAACCTTGTCCACGGCAAAAACAGCAACGGTAACCCTTGGAGGAACCACCTCTTCGTCATGGACGGTAACAACGTTAGCCGATCCCTGCGCGGGGACGCCGACAGCGGGAGCCATCTGCGCGAACGGCACCGTCTATGCGGGCTTGTCGCCAGATGGAAATGTTGCCATGTACACCACGCCGTGTGATGCCGGACAGGCATGGAACGGCTCAAGCTGCACTGGCACACGAACAGAGATGCCGTGGAGCGTTAGAGCCACGATCGCGACGGGGATCACGTCATATTATTATGGTGAAACCAACACGGATTCTCTTTATGCCCTGAATGCGAATGCCGACGGGCCCTATACAGCCGCAACCTATTGTCACGATCTGACCCAATATGGTCTGGATGATTGGTATTTACCCGCGACACAGGAGTTAACCGTTCTTTATACCAACCGTAGCTCTATCGGTAATTTTGCAACAACTGGCACTTATTACTGGTCATCCTCGGAGAACAATTACAACCGCGCCTACGCCCAGTGGTTTGGCGATGGTAGCGGGGATGCCTACAACAAGACCAACTACTATTCTGTCCGGTGTGTCCGCAAATAACTTAATCCGGTGTCCCGCTACCAACAACATACGAAGACACTCAACGAAGCTTAACCATTGGATAATCGGATTAGGCGTGCTACTAAAAGGGGTATTGTTTTCCCGAATGCACGAGGAGCCCCATGAAAAAAATTTTAGTCTGCGCCCTATTGCTGCCCTTAGCCGCCTGCCTAACCGCCCAAGACCATCGGGAGGCTGTCTCCAACCAAGATAAAGACCGGCTGACCGTAGCCACGGCGCAGCGCGAGCTGCACAAAGGCATGACCTCAGCACAAGTCGTCGAAGTTTTAGGCTCGCCCAACATGGTAACAACGGATGAAAAACGCCGGGAAAGCTGGGTTTACGATAAAATCTCGACGGAAAAGGTTTACTCGACCTCGTCCGGCGGGCTTGGCCTCGTCTTTGGCGGCGCAGGAGAAGGCCTTCTCGGCGGGCTCGGCGGCAACGCGAGCGGCAATGCCGGAGCCTCCAGCACAACCCAGCGCACCCTCACCATCATTGTCAAATTCGACGAGGCCGGACGCGTCCGCGACTACGCCTATCGCTCCTCCAGCTTCTAACAAAGGAGCCGTCATGCCTAAAAAGGCCCTTTGCTTCGCTGCGTTGCTAACCCTTTGCGCCTGCGCCCAGGCCGTGCCCAAAGAGGCGCTTGAGCTGACGCAAGAGACCCTACAACAACGCCAAATGCAAACGCGCAAATTTGAAACCAACGACGAAAAAAAGCTTTTAACCTCCGGCGCGCAGGTTTTACAGGATTTAGGCTTTAATCTGGAGGAAAGCGAAACCGCCCTCGGCGTGGTGGTGGGCTCGAAAGAACGAGACGCCACCGAAGCCGCAGAAGTTGCCGCCGTCATCTTTTTGCGCGTCATGATTGGCACGCCGATGCTCTATGACGAAAAACAAAAAATCCGCGTCAGCTTAATCACGCGTCCGGTCGCCAAGGAAGAAACGGCGGCGCGCGTAACCTTCCAGCGCGTTGTATGGAACAATCAGGGACAGATTTCTACGACCGAGCCGCTCAACGACCCCAAGCTGTACCAAGAATTTTTCGACAAGCTTTCACAGTCGGTTTTCCTGACGGCAAATGAAATCTAATCCGGTAAAAAAAGGACGCCTCATGTTCAAAGGTATCGCTAAACCCACCCTCGCCGCTTTCCTTCTTTTGTCGCTCTTAACCGCCTGTCAAACAAACAGCCGGGATCAGGTATTGGCGACCTCGGAAAGCCAAGTCGCCTTGCGCAGCATG
The DNA here is from genome assembly GCA_050252315.1 of Bdellovibrionales bacterium. Classification (GTDB taxonomy): domain Bacteria; phylum Pseudomonadota; class Alphaproteobacteria; order UBA9219; family UBA9219; genus UBA8914. Next base: position 1,934 of record JBFWLD010000005.1, on the reverse strand, counting down.
CAAAGCCGGTCTTTTGACACAACAGACAAACCCAAGACCTTACGCACAGTCATTGCAACGCTTCAGGATTTAGGCTTTGTGATCGACAAGGCGGATGCGACCTTAGGCACGGTCAGCGGAACCAAATTAAACGGATACGCCATGCGCATGACGGTCAGCGTTCGCGATAAAGGAAAAACGCAGCTCATCGTCCGCGCCAACGCCCAGTACAATCTGGAAGCCATTGAAGAGCCCCAGCCCTATCAGCAATTCTTTGCCGCACTTGAAAAGGCCATGTTCTTAACAGCCCATCAGGTAGATTAACAAAAAGAGAGCTGGGGCGGGTGACGCCGAATGTTTTATCTCCTTAAATTAACATGGCGTTTTGCGGGCCGCGACAGGCCGCTCATGCTTTTGACCAATGCCATGCTTATCCTCGCCAATCTGATCGCAGCCATGCAACCCATTGTGCTAGCCCATTTGCTGGATGATCTGACCAAAGGCGGCGAGGACCTGCTTTCCAAAGTGATCCAATGGAGCCTTCTTCTCTTCCTTGTTATGCTGACTTATTGGTGTCTGCACGGCCCCGCGCGCATCATGGAGGAACGTTTCGGCTTCCGCCTGTATGAGCGCTACATCCTGACCTTTTACCGGATGATTGTAAGGCTGCCGCTTCAATGGCACCAAGATCATCATTCCGGGGACACGCTGGGAAGATTAAACAAAGCCAGCAAAGCGCTTTTCCACTTTGCCGAAGCGCAGTTCATCCATATCGAAATCGGCGTGCAATGCGTCGGCTCGCTCCTTTTTCTGGCTTGGTATTGCTGGTGGCTGGCTTTGGCCGTGATCGCGGTCAGCGCCGTTATTTTTACGCTGGTTTGGATTTTCGACAAAGAACTCAAAAAAATCTTTCGCCAAACAAATGAAAGCGAACACCGTATTTCTTCGGCGCTTTACGATTATGTAGGCAATATTATCTCCGTCCTGACTCTTCGGCTCGGCGCGCGCACACAAAAAGAATTGGCAAGCCGTTTCGGGATCATGCAGAAACCCTTTTACAAGCAAACCATCCAAAACGAAAAGAAATGGGCGTCGCTCAGCCTTGGAGCCAGTTTTATGCGCGCGGCCTTGCTCGCGCTTTACATCACCATTACGCTGAAAACAGGCCATGAACTCGTAATCGGAACGCTGGTTGCCATCTTTCAATATCTGGGCATGATCCATTCAAGCTTTCTGTCGGCCACGAACTATGCCGGTCGCCTGTTGCAATATGAAATGGACACACGCGCGCTGGATGGGGTGGAGGCCGATTATGCCAACCTTCCGGAGCAGGAAAAAGCCGAACCGGCCCACACCTTTCAAACCCTCTCCCTCCAAAATCTGCGCTTCAGACATCAGGACGGCAAAGATTCGCTACACCATATCGACACTGTTGGCGCAACCCTCCACCATGGCCAAAAAATTGCGCTTATCGGCGCCAGCGGTTCTGGCAAAACAACTTTTCTGACGTTGCTGCGCGGATTGTATAAAGCCGAAAACGTAAATCTCATGCTGGATGATAAAAACTTTGATACACTTGCGCCTCTTTCGGGGCTGACAACGCTTATCCCGCAAGATTCGGAGATTTTCGAAAATACGCTCAAATTCAATTTAACCCTCGGCACGGAAACGCCCGACGAGGTTCTCGATATTTTCATCGCCATGGTTGGGCTTAGCTCTTTCGTCGCCTCCCACCCGAAAAAATTAGAAACCGACATCCGCGAGCGCGGGGTAAATATGTCCGGTGGGCAAAAACAACGGCTAGCCCTTGCGCGAGGTCTTCTGGCGGGTCGAGACTCCCCTATCCTTTTACTTGACGAACCGACCAGTCACGTCGATCTGGAAACCGAAGACAAAATTTTCACAACGCTTTTTGAAGTCTATGCCGACAAAACCATCGTCGCCTCCATGCACCG
>JBFWLD010000004.1:0-23555 GCA_050252315.1 Bdellovibrionales bacterium | reverse complement strand
CCGCAATGTCGGTTCGGCTTGAAATGCCCATTACGTCAACGAATTGCCGTCGCCTTTTGTTGTTTTATGCTAAAGACGCGTCGGTTTTGGGGCTTCGTCGTGTGGATACGCGAAGCGATCAAAATGGGGCCGTATGGAATAAAATTTTTGAATCACAACCCAATGGCCCGACGCCGGAATTATCCGCCGCCGCCATTTATAAGGGGTGCGGGGTCGAAGGAAACAGCGTTCTTTCCTTAACTTTTTATTTATCCTAGAGCCTTTTCCGAAAAGATTGTCGCCCTTTCTATTGCCGGAAAAGGCTCTAATTCTTTGCTGCCGAGCAGATTCACGCGTTTAGGTTGTCGTCTAAGGACGCCAACCTAATCACGATCTGCTCTAACGGTTTCTGTTCTTAAATTAAGGTTTCTTAAGACTTATTTGTTAGCCTAAAAATAGGGGGTATAGCCGCCCGCTTTTTCATGCCAGCGAATAGAGTAGAGCATGTATCTTTTTGTCTTCACTTTTTTGATATTGTCCATTCTTGGGCTGTACACAGAGCTTTTTTCTTTGCGTATGGCGATGGTTTCTTCGAACCAAACGATTGCTGCCGAGGCGATGATGTTTTGGCATGGAGCGGTTTATACCTATGTCCGCGACAATAAAACGAGCATTACGACCGTACCGGCGACAGGCTCGACTATCAGCCTCAACAGTTCCGTTTGCGGGCTCCCCGCGTTTACGAAGGGCGAGATCTCCGGGAAAACCTATTTACCGACAGATTATAATACGACCAATGATGTCGAGTTGAACTTTAGCACCATCTTGTATCAAACGAATGGGGATTACTTCGTTATCACCTATCTTAACCCAACGGCGATTAAATTGGGCTACACGGCGGATCAGCTCTACAAGCAAATGCAAAATGCCGACCTGCCGCAAGTCTCTTATGGCCGGGTGCAACAAAATACGACATGCATCGGCGGCACCAACGGGAATTGGTTGGTAACCCAAGAATATGTTAACGGAACGCAGATATGTTACCCTGTACCTTCAACGGTAACAGCAATATCCGATGGTGCGACGGGCATCATCTCGAACATAGGCTCGTAAGGAGAAGACGAACATGATAAAGCGGTTACAGATTAAAGCAAATCGTCGGCGCGGCTTTACACTTATCGAGCTTGCGATTGTTTTGGCCATTACGTCCCTCTTGACGGCGGGGTTGTGGCGCATGATGTCCAGCGGCCAGTCCCAGATTCGCGATCAAGCCGCTGCCGATCAGCAAAAAGAGCTGATTAATGCGGTTCGGGGGTATCTGGCCAGCGAAACGGGCCAAACGCATCTTTATGCCTCAGCCTCAAAATTCCTCCTTAGTCTGGACGATTCCGGCTTAGCCCCTTATCTTCCGACCGGATTTACGTCCAGCACAACGAACGCCTACGGGCAAATTTATCAGGTGCATGTCGTCAAGACCCCGGCTGCGGCGAACACCCGACCGACATCTTATTCATTTATGATCAAAACGGTTAATGGAACGACGGGCGAGACTATTCCAGACACGTCGGGCGGACGTATCTCCAGCATGATCGGCAGCGACGGCGGGTTTGTCTATGCGGCCAGCGTTTGCGGTACGGCTGGAGCCATGGCCTGCGGTGCGTATGGCACCTGGTCGGCGGCACCAACGACGGTTTATGGCTTTGACAACACAGCGGGCGGCCAGATCGCCTCGCGTACGTTTGTCGGATCGTCGGCGGAAACGAACGCACCATGGTTAGCTCGCTTGGATATGGATAGCGCGTCCTCAGATATCCACGACCTGAACACGATCCAGACGGACATTTCGCTTGGCGGCAATACCATTTACGGCACGACATCCAGCAGCTATGGAGGGGCCATCGTCAATATGGAAACCGTCACGTTGGAAGATGATGATGGGGCTTCGTTGACGATTAACAGCGGCACAAGCTGTTCCAAGGACACCCCGACAGATAACCAAAATCTTTCAACCGGCGGCTGTCCGAACGTTGCCCAGTTCAACGGCGACGTTGGCATTGGCGGCCTGCTTTCCGCATGGAAATTGTACGCGCAGCAATTTGTGTATGATACGTCGGACCGCCGTTTAAAGCATGACATTAAACCGTTGACGAATATTTTGGACAAAATGGCAAAGCTCACAGCCTATTCGTTCAAGATGAACAATGGCGACAATGAGAAATACGGCGTGATTGCGCAAGAGGTAGAGAAAGTTTTCCCGATCTTGGTTCAGGACATTGGGGATGGGTATATCGGCGTCGATTATATCGGCATGATCGGCCCGCTTGTGGCCTCGGTGAATGAGCTGAACAAACAAAATCAGGAACTCAAAGCCGCGCTTGAGCGTCAGGAAAAAATGATTAAGAAGCTGCAAAAGCAAAAGGCAAAATAACAAAAAAAGGGGGACCTACCGTCCCCTTTTTTTTGAGTTTGTTTGGCGTTACTTTTTAAAACCGTAAAGCGTGCAGGAAACCTGACAGACATTGTTTGAACCTGGAACCGGCGTGACACAGCATTTCGGCGTTAAAGACGAAGTGGAAGAGTCGGACCGAGACCTCTTGGTTGTCAAACACAAAGACCCGTCAAGACCGAAGGACTCCTCAAACAAACCATCGGGGCGACGAATACCTAAGTAAGTGCGAGAGCAAGAGGTCGCAATATCAATGACTCGTTTAGAGATGTCCCAGTTCCGTTCGCGGGATATAGCGCTGGGGCACTCAAAAGTCGGGGTGCAGTTTCTAAATCCGAAAACGGGCACGCCCGCATATTTGGGGTCCTTCGTCTGCGAGGAAGCGGCTTGCGCAGTGGTTGCGGTCAGTACTAGGCCCAGACCCAAAACACAACAAAGTACGGAACGACGCATAAAACCCTCCCTATGACAAAAAGTTGAAGCATTTTAGGAAGATTCTTTCTATAACTCAAGGCATGAATATACCCAGCCCTTTGACCCTGACCTTGAAGCAAAGTGGACGCTTAGACAAAGCGTTAGTCCAAGCCTTAAGCGGCATGGCCGAGGACCAAGGCCTGTCGCGGGCGCGGGTGCAACAGCTTATCAAGGAAGGCCACCTGATCTGCGAGGGCAAGACGGTAACAGATCCGAATGCGATGGTTAGGGGGAGCGAAACTTGCACGTTGAAGATTCCACCTCCACTACCTGCCCAGCCGCAGGCGCAGCCGATTGATCTTGAGATTGTCTATGAAGACGAGGATTTGCTGGTGATTAATAAACCAGCGGGATTGGTTGTGCATCCGGCGGCAGGCAATTGGGATCACACGCTTGTGAACGCGCTTTTAGCGCATTGCGGGAATAGCCTAAGCGGTATTGGCGGCGTGGCCCGTCCCGGCATTGTGCATCGTCTGGATAAAGAAACCAGTGGCCTGATGGTTGTTGCGAAAAATGACATGGCGCATCAACGGCTGACAGCCCAGTTTGCCGACCGCAGCCTGAGCCGTACCTACCAAGCCTTGGTCTGGGGCGTGCCGCACCCGATTGAGGGAAAAATTGAAGGCGCAATAGGTCGCCATCCGCGCGCGCGTCAAAAGATGGCCGTCGTTCCCCACGGAGGCAAGGACGCCCTGACATATTACGGAACGAAGGAAGTTTTTTCTACGTTGGTCGCGTTGGTCGAATGCCATCTGGCCACGGGAAGAACCCATCAGATTCGCGTGCATATGGCGCATGCGGGGCACCCGGTGGTCGGCGATCCGCTTTACGGGACGCGTAAAAAAGCGGGTAAAGACGGGGAGGGGATTGTGGCGCATCTTCACGCCTTTCCACGTCAGGCGCTTCATGCAAAGGAGATTAAGTTCCGCCATCCCCGCACGAACAAAGCGGTACGCTTTACGTCGCCGCTGCCGGAAGATATGGCTTCCTTGTTGAAAATATTGAGGAAAAAGCTCTAGCTTAGGCCGTCATAATTTTGCTATTTTATGCGTTACATTTATAAAGTTCCGTGTAACGGAAAAAAAGGGAAAGAGTGTGAACATATCAACCGCCACATTGCCAGCCCTATCCGGAGAGGGAAATCTCTCCTTTTATCTAAGGGAGATTCGTCGTTTTCCCATTCTGGACCCGAACGAGGAATATATCCTCGCCAAGGCGTGGCGCGAGCATGGGGATCTGGACTCTGCGCATAAATTAGTGACAAGCCATCTGCGGCTGGTCGCCAAGATCGCGATGGGGTATCGCGGGTATGGGCTTCCCTTATCGGAACTGATTTCGGAAGGCAATGTCGGCATGATGCAGGCGGTCAAGCGGTTTGACCCGGACCGAGGCTTTCGTCTGGCGACTTATGCGATGTGGTGGATTCGTGCGGCGATACAGGAATATGTGTTGCGATCCTGGTCGCTGGTCAAAATTGGTACGACCGCCGCGCAGAAGAAATTATTTTTTAATCTGAGACGATTAAAGCGCGACATGCAAGCGATAGATCAAGGTGATTTATCGCCGGAGCAAGTGACGGACATTGCGAAAAATCTGGATGTTCCGGAGCAAGAAGTCGTTGACATGAACCGTCGCCTCAGCGGTGGCGACCAGTCGCTTAACGCGCCGGTGAGCCGTGACGGCGAAGGCGAGGGCGAATGGCAGGACTGGCTGGCGGATGAAACGGAAAGTCAGGAATATGCGCTGGGGAAGGAGCAGGAACGGGTCCACCGTGAAAGGCTTCTGTCGAAAGCCATGCTCAAGCTGAATCCGCGCGAACGGGACATCATCATGGCGCGCCGTCTGTCCGATCCTGTGGTTACGTTGGAGGATCTGTCGCAAAAATACGGCGTAAGCCGCGAACGTGTGCGCCAGATCGAAGTCCGGGCTTTTGAAAAGTTGCAGGAAAACATCAAAAAGGCCGCGCTCAAAGAGGGCCTGATCCCTGCCGCCTAGAGCCTTTACCGAAAAGGTTGTCGCGCTTTGCTATTGCCGGAAAAGGCTCTACCTATTTGCTGCCGAGCAGATTCACGCGTTTAGGTTGTCATCTAAGGACGCCAACCTAATCACGATCTGCTCTAATGTCGGGATCGGATAATCTCGCTCAGCGCCCCATTACAGCATGAGCTGATCCGATCATATTCTTCGCGCGTGTCGATCGTGGATTGCTGCTTTCTGCGGACTGCGGACAAGTTCGCCCCCAATTCCTGCATGTATCGTTCGATAAGATATTTTAATTGCCGTTCGGCGGTGCTGCCGGAACTGGCGCGGATGACGCCGATTTGGTTGAGGGCCTTTTTGAGATAGAACGGCAGGAGAGAGGCCGTATTCTCGACCAACAGCCGGTCGGTTCGAACATGCTTCATTTCATGGCTTAACACCGTTTGATAGCTGCAAGAACGGAAAGGAATTTCCCGGGCGATATAAACCGTCGTATCGTCAAAACCGAAATTGAGATGCAGATTGCTGATCTGAGCGCAAACCATCGGATCGCCGGGAAGGGTTGTGATATTGACTTCATAGCGCGTTTCAAGTTTCAGGCTGGCGGCGGTGATGCCGACCGGCGTTTCGTGTTGGGGGCTGGTAATGGTTTGTCCGCCTTCCATGGCGAGGCGTTTAATATTAGTGAGATTAAAGGTGTCGTTAAAGCGCGGCGCGACGACGAGTTGGTGAATAGTCACCTCGGGCTGGCGAAAATCGGGGCATCCATTGGGCTGCATCGCCCAAGCGGGGGCTGAGCCCAGCCAAGCGGACAGGATGAAAAAAGGAGCGAAAACAAACAAAACAGCCCTTTTTATGGTTAACGTTCGCATTTTGCTCCGTCATGCCCTAATTAGTTGCAGAAAAATATGGTATAGTCTTGCGACCGATGGTTCCTTTTTAGCTTGCAGGAAGAATGCAGATATTTCACGAAAAGGCCATATTCTTTTTTTAGAGTTTTTATATGTCGAACACGGTTACCTATCTTTGCCCGAAACGCGTGATGCCGACCTCCGCACAGCCTCGTCGGATCGAGTCCTTTGCCCCTTGTTTCGCTGTATCCGATCATGTTTTAGCCTATCTCTATTACCCGTCGCGCGTCGTTGTTTTAAGCGCAGCCGAGTCTTTGTTTCCCTTGACCTGTAAACATAATGCCGATGCCGTGTATGAAAATGCGATGCGTTTTCTGGAAACGGTTCGTTTTGATGCGCCGTAAGGCTTTCCAAAACACATCAAGAGTTGGGATAACATCCCGACCTTTTCGGTATCACACGGACGGTCATCCTCGCAATTCTTGACTTGCGATAGCTAGAGCAGATCGTGATTAGGTTGGCGTCCTTAGACGACAACCTAAACGCGTGAATCTGCTCGGCAGCAATGAGTTAGAGCCTTTTCCGGCAATAGAAAGGGTGTCAACCTTTTCGGAAAAAGGCTCTATATAACTCGTTATTTTCTCTGCCTCTTTTTAAAAGGGGCCATTTCGCCATGGAAAAAAACATCAAAATCCTGTAAAATGCGGCCTGATTCGCATACAGGAAAAACGTTTGAGGTAGTGAGCCGCATGGACGCCAACACACCCGACAAGAGTAAGAAAACGGCGCCTTTCCCCGTCGAGAATCCGGCGCGGCGCAGCTTGCTGCGGCTTGGCCTGACGCTTGCTCCCGGTTTTTCTCTTTCCCTTCTTTTGCCTAAATCCGTTTTAGCCGGAACGGTCAAACCGACGTTGCTCAGCCCGAAAAGCGGTGCCAAGGCGCCATCTCCGATTGTCAAACCCAAGCCCCCGCGGCTTTTAATGATTGATCCGGGCCATGGCGGCCATGATCCGGGCGCGATCGGCCTATCCGGCACCAAAGAAAAAGACATTGCGTTGGACATTGCCCGGCGTATGGCCGATACCATCGGCAAGCAAAACGACGTCCGGGCTGAATTAACGCGCGATAGTGACGAGTTTCTGTCCTTGGCCGACCGCGTTCGGCGGGGGCAGGCGGCACGGGCCGATTTGTTTGTCTCTATCCATGCGGACAGCGCGCCCAATCATGGCGCGCGCGGCTTGTCGGCCTATACCTTGTCGCCGAAAGCGTCGGATAAGTTTGCAAGCCTGCTGGCCGATCAGGAAAACCACGCGGACGTGATCGGCGGCCTGAACGTTCAGGTGGAGGACGAGCAAGTGGCCGCGATTCTGTTCGATTTGGCGGCGCGGCGTACGCGGAACACGGCCCAGCGGGTCAAAGTCGGGTTTATCAAAGGGATGGGGCGGCGGTGGCGTTTGTTGGAACAGCCGATGCGCTCGGCGAATTTTGCGGTTTTACGTTCGCCGGAGATACCTTCCTTGCTGGTGGAGACAGGATTTTTGTCGAATCGCTATGACGAGGCGATTTTGACCAAAGCCTCCAAACGTCAGAAAATCGCCGATCTTATGGTTAACGAGTTGTCTTTCCTGCTTAAAAGCCCCTTATTTGGGTAGAAAAAAAGGAAAGCGCAACGCTTGGGATTTGACTCTTGCCCGTCGAGCCCCTATATAGTCCCAGCCTCGTCTAGAGGATAGAAAATACCGTCATCCCGGCGGAAGCCGGGATCCAGAGTGAAAGTTTTGGTCTATAGTCCGTCTTTCAGAAGTTTAGTGGAGTTCGTCAAGTGAAACGCACCTATCAACCCAGCAAGCTGGTTCGCGCCCGCCGTCATGGTTTCCGCGCCCGTATGGCAACGAAAAATGGCCGCAAAGTGATTGCGCGTCGTCGTTCTCAGGGCCGTAAGAAACTTTCGGCCTGATCCGAAAGCGGGGAGACATGCCCCCCATCAACGCGATCAGCATTCTCAAAAAAAGAAGCGAATTTTTAAGCGTGGCGGCCCATCGGCAAAGATGGGTGACGCCCGCTTTTATTTTACAAATTGCGCCGCGCCAAGAAGAGGGGGCACCGCTCGATGTCCTTGGCCTTGGTTTGACGGCCAGCAAAAAAATGATCGGCAACGCCGTTTGCCGTAATCGCGCCCGTCGTCGGTTGCGCGCCTTGGCCCGCGAGCTTTTACCCCTCTATGCACAGGCGGGAATCAATTATATTTTTATTGCGCGTCAAGACATCCTGACGCGTTCTTACGACGCGTTGCGCAAGGATGGCCTGTGGGCGCTTAAACGACTGAATGTCCGAAAGGATTTGTAAGATGGCCGCTTTCCTGCGCCTTCTTATCTGGATTTACCGGCATAGCCTGTCCGCCTTTATGGGGCGGCACTGCCGGTTCGAGCCGACCTGTTCCGCCTATGCCGATGAAGCGATCCGGCTCCACGGCGCGCGTAAAGGCGGGTGGTTGGCGCTTTGTCGGATCGTGCGTTGTCACCCATGGGGCGGATCGGGATATGATCCCGTCCCGAAATCCGTTGATCGAACGGATAAAAAATGGGATACCAACGGCGGAATCTAAATCTCATCAACGGGAAACCATGGATAACACCAACTTCTTCACTGCTATTGTTCTGTCCATCGCGATCTTAATCGGCTTTCACTATTTTTATGAGCAGCCGCAGATGGAGCGTGTGCAAAAACAGATCGCCTTGCAAAAGCATAAAGCCGAAGCCAAAGTTGCCGAAGAAGAGGCGCAGAAAAAAATCCCCTTGCGCGATCGCAAAGCGATCATCGCCGACACTGCGCGTGTAAGTATCGACACGCCAGAGCTTCGCGGCTCCATCAATCTCAAAGGCGCGCGTCTAGATGATTTAGAGCTGGTAAAATACCGTGAAACCGTAGCGAAAGATTCTCCGGAAATCACGCTGTTGTCGCCTGCCGGATCGGACGCGCCGCATAACGCCTATTACGCCTCGTTCGGCTGGCTTGCCGGATCGGGCCAAAAAGTCCCGGATGATGAAACCGTCTGGACGACCAAAGACAAAAGGCTCACCGTCGGCACCCCCGTGTTGTTAACATGGGATAATGGCCAAGGACTGACGTTCGAGCGCACGATCGCTGTTGACGAACAGTTCCTCTTCACCGTCACCGACCGTGTCAAAAACAGCGGTACGGAAACCGTGACGCTTTATCCTTACGGCACGATTGCGCGTCAAAACCATCCGCAGGTGGTCGGCACCTATGTGCTGCATGAAGGTCCGATCGGCGTATTAGGCGGCACGCTTAAAGAAATCAAATACAGCAAATTGGTTGAAGAGCCGAAGATGGTGATCGAAAGTCAAGGCGGTTGGCTTGGCATTACCGACAAATATTGGCTTGTCAGCCTGCTCCCAACCCAAGAGGAAAAACTCACGGCGATTTTCTCTTTCCATTCGGATAAAGACGAAAAAAATCCGGAAAAGGGTTTGTATCAAATTCGCTTTCAGGGCATGCCCATCTCCTTGGCCTCGGGCGCAAGCAGTGAAACTACCGCGCGCCTTTTTTCCGGGGCCAAACGCGTCGCCGTTCTTGACGCGTATCAGGAAAAACTCGGCCTGCCGTTGTTCGACCGCGCGATTGATTTCGGCTGGTACTATTACCTGACCAAACCGTTCCTCTATTTTCTTGATGAGATGACTTCGTGGTTCGGCAATATGGGCATCTCGATCGTCTTGTTCACGATCATGCTGAAAATTTTGACTCTGCCGCTGTCGCTGAAATCCAACCGTTCGATGGCAAAGATGAAAGCCCTTCAGCCGGAGCTGAAAAAACTTCAGGAGCGTTTCAAGGAAGATCGCCAAAAACTCAGCCTTGAAACGATGGAGTTGTATCGCCGCGAAAAGGTCAATCCCATGTCCGGCTGCTTCCCTGTTATTATTCAGATACCGATTTTCTTCGCATTGTATAAGGTCCTGTATGTTGGTATCGAAATGCGTCATGCCCCGCTGTTTGGATGGATTCACGATATGTCGGCACCGGACCCAACGTCCGTTCTGACCTTGTTCGGCACGTTGGATTGGTCCTTTATCCCGCATCTGGGCGTGTGGCCCGTTTTGATGGGGATCAGCATGTTCATTCAGCAAAAGATGTCGCCTCAACCGGCGGATAAAAGCCAGTCGAATATGTTCCTTTTGATGCCGTTGATCTTCACCTTTATGATGTCGCAGGTCGCGGTCGGCCTGATCTTCTACTGGACGGTCAGCAATATTTTGGGCAGCGCGCAACAAGCCTATATCACGCGTAAAGTCCTTGGACCTCATAAGTCGTGAGCGCGGAGCAGGCCACACGTTTTTTCGCCAAGCCCTGCGATTTCCTGATCGCGGCGGCGCAGCCGGAGCATCTGGACGCCGTGCCCGTTGAGTTACCCGAAGTCGCCTTCTGGGGCCGCTCGAATGTCGGCAAATCATCGCTTATCAACGCCATCACGGGCCGTAAAAATTTGGCGCGCGCCTCCAACACGCCGGGACGCACGCAACAGATCATCTTTTTCAACATGGCGGATACGCTGTTGTTTGCGGACCTTCCGGGGTACGGCCACGCCAAAGCCCCGCGACAGGATATTAAAAGATGGAATGCCTTTATCCGGCATTATCTGAAAACGCGTGTGCACCTGCGCTGTGTGGTGCTGTTGATCGACGCGCGGCATGGCGCTCTCGCCAAAGATATGGAAATGATGGAATTTCTTGATCAAATGGCGGTGAATTATCAGGTCGTGCTTACCAAAGCCGACCAAGTCCGAGGCGCGGACCCCCTCGATCGAGTCGCTGAAATGGGCGCTTTGTTGAAAAAACATCCGGCGGCAAGACCTTACCCAATATTAACCAGTTCCGAAAAAGGAACTGGGATTCAAGAGGTTCAAGCGTTTCTCCTGACGTTGGCCGACGAAGCGAATTAGTTGCATTTGTGGACAGAAAACGCGGTTTTTGATAGAATACCTAAATCGCATTACACCTAAGATAAAGGCATTTTAAATGACAATTCTTTTGCGCGTTAAAAATTTCTTTAAGTCCACGCCTATCAAAAAAACACTCCTTCCGTTGACTTTATGCTCAATCCCCGCTCTTACCGGCTGCGCCATCGCAGGGCAGAGCCTCACGGCGCAAGATCTTATTGGGGACTTCGATTCCGGTCGTTTGAAAGAGTTCAAGACTCAGCTCGGTGGGGGCATGTGCGAGTTTCTTTTGGTAGATAGACGCCCTGGAAAGTATCTTTCTTCCCTTCCGCCAGAGATGCAAAGCTCTCAGCCACTCTTTATCCTTAATCTTCCTTGCGACACTCCTTACAGCGAGCGTCGCGCGAAGCAGCGCGATTCTATGGCAACGGTGGTCTTCGCAGCCAAAATGGGAAAGCTGTTCACCTTCGGGTTTACCGATTCAACAACAGGTTTCCGGCTTCGTAAAGCCGGTGGAATTCTCCTTAATGACTTTTTAGCAGCGGGCTATTTCGCGAATGGTGTGTTTGTTGGTCAAACGAAGCAAGCCGCCGCTGCACCGGCACCAGCCAAGGCAGGAGTACCAGCACCCAAAGCTCGAATCTCCGCTCCAGCGGCAAAGGGTCTTTAATAACCATGGCCTACGTTACAAAACCCCGTCGCATCCTGCCCAAAAGCTTAGTTTGCATGGTCGCTGCCGGTTCCCTTTTGTCGGCATGCGCGGGGAGTGGGCCGGGATCGCAGTTCCATAATGGCCCGACCGCCGCGACGCGTACGGATTATTCTGCTAATAACTTGCAAAAGCAGAATATTACGCCGGAGGATCTTGTTGGAAGAAATTATCCCCGTCGCTTTGTGGCGTTCGATCCAGTTCCGCTAGGCTATTCCCGGAACGGACAACAGATATGCGAATATCGTGTGTCGGATGAAGCCCAAACAACAATTACCGAAACCCCCTATGAAACTGTTAGGAACTCTGTTCAATATACAGTTCTCTATCCGTGTAATCCCATACATCTTGTTAACACGGACAAGAAATTTAATGAGGTGGCCTATGCAACCATTGCTTGGGCCGAGTATAATCATATGACGGGTCGGCGCCGGATGAATGAATCTTATGAAAGCACGGTCTATACTTCCGACGGCGGTTATTCTAGCGGCTATTATTCTGTGGAGGAAGCGCCGTCCCGACCAGTAACAGCGGCTGAGTTTCTCTGGAACTCCCTTGATCAGATTCTTAGGTTATATGTCGAACACGCCGGTGAAGACGGCGGCGTGCAAAGAACAGATGGTTATAATGATTTGGGTATCCGTCAGGGTGGCTACGGCCATCACCCGGGAAAATACAATTATCATTGGTAATCAGACGGCTATGAAGTCTCTTTTATCTCTCCCTTATCGCAAGCTTCCCAGACCGGTTAGGATGTTCGGGGCCATTACTTCGGCCATGCTCGTTCTTTCCGGCTGCGCCGCGCAAGGGCAAAGAGAGCCCGGCTATTTCCCTTCGGCCACTTGCTCCTGCTCGGAGCCCCCGCCCTCCTGGCAAGAGGGGGGAGTCTATTATTACGATGCCATCGACATGGTCCAAGCTGGCATCGCCGTCGCAGCGCAAGCCGCCTGCCGCGCTTTGCATCCGAACGATCCCTGTTTCTGTTGCTCCCAGCGCAGGGACGACCGTTACCGCTACACATACTACTGACTTTTCTTTTTGTCTAAACGGGCGTATCCTGATCCTCCACAGACGACATGGAGTATATAACCATGATTGGAATAGAAGATATAAAAAGAGCCACGCGTAAATATGGCAAAAAAGTACTTAGTAGCGCTGCATTGTGTCTAGCATCCTGTGCTTGTGTCCCTTTATACCCGGATTATTACGAGGTAAGGACCGTTGTCCCTTCGGGTTATTCATATGTTTCGAAGGAAAGAATAGAGGGCAACGTATGCGTTGATTATTATAGGAACGCCTATGGGGAGTATCGAGGTAAGCGCTATTATTGCACGACAGGCGCTGTTATAGATCCTTTTGTTCCCCTTATTCTTAGCCCCTATTGGTATAACGGGTATCGTTATTACGGCTGGCGTGACCACCACCACCACCGTCATTACAAAGATTGGGGAAAACCCTATCGCCGGTTGCCTAACTGGTATTTGCCGCCGCGACATAGAGGGTACCCCCCCCCTAATTATTATGGCAGACCGTATCATCGTTTCGACAGGCTGCATGATTATGTCCCGCCATTCAGGGACAACAACAGAAGGCTGCCTCCGCCTCGGTTATGGAGGCCTGAAAGAAAGCCCCCCGGTTTTCACGACGGAAGGAATCGACCTCCGCGTGGCGATTGGATGCGTAAAGACAGCCATAGGCCGCCGCCATTTCGAGACATGAAGGGCACCAAAAATCCCTTTAGACCGACGAACGACCTTCGGCAGCAGAAGTGGCAGCGCCATCTACCCCCTGAATGGCGGCGATGAAGCCGCCTCGTCGCTATAAACGGCCCACGCCGGAAAGTCTGGCGGCGGGTGCGCTTTATTACCTAAGCCGCTATGCCGCGTCCGAGGCTGGTCTGCGTCGGGTCTTAGAAAATAAAATCCGCCGTGCGGCGCTCCGGGACGAGGCCCTTGCCGCCGATGCGTCAACCCAGTCCGCCCTGCGCGCCGCGATAGATCGGATCGTAGAAACGCACAAACGCACGGGCGTAATCAACGACAAAGCGTTTGCGGAGATGAAGGTGCACAGCCTGCGCCGTAGTGGAGGCAGCACCCGTCGCATCACGCAAAAGCTAGCGCAGAAAGGGATCGACAAAGACCTGATTGAGGATGCTTTGCACCCGGAAGACCCGGACCTTTCCCCGGCGCAGGCCGAGGAGGCGGCGGCGCGCGCCTTTGCCAAAAAGCGAGCGTTCGGTCCGTACCGCAAAGCCCACCCGCAATCCTCGGACGATCCCTTGCTCAAGGCCAAACGCGATACTAAAGAAGTGGCGGCTTTGGCCCGTGCAGGCTTCTCCTTCGACGTCGCTAAAAAAGTCCTAGCCGTCGAAATCGAAGAATAATCCTGCGGCTCCCAGCCTCTTGTATACGGGACCTAGCCCAGCCTCTCCATTAAAGAACCAATCCCCAGCCGTTGTCATCCCGGACGCCCCTTTTTCAGGGGCGATCCGGGATCCCATTTTTTCTGCCATTTAGAGCAGATCGTGATTAGTTTGGCGTCCTTAGACGACAAACTAAGCGCGTGAATCTGCTCGGCAGTAAAGAGTTAGAACCTTTTCCTGCTAGAAAGTGCGACAACTTTTTCGGAAAAGGCTCTAGGCGTAATTTTTCCTTGCAGGAAAAAGCTTTTTTTAAAGATCAGATTCACGCCGTTAGGCTTGCGGCTAAAGCCGCCAGCCTAACGACGATCTGATCTTTTATACTACGCCGAATAATACAAATCATATTCAACCGGATGCGGCGCAAGGCGATAGGCGTCCCATTCCTCGCGTTTCAAAGCGATATAGGATTCGATCAGCTCCTTGGTAAACACGTCGCCCTTCAGCAAGAAGGCATGATCCTTTTCCAAAGCCTTCAGCGCTTCTTCCAGCGATCCGCAAACGGTCGGAATTTTCGACAGTTCCTTGGGGGGGAGGGCATAAAGATTCTTCGGCAGAGCATCTCCCGGATGGATTTTGTTTTCAATCCCGTCCAACCCGGCCATCAGCATAGCCGCGAAAGCCAGATACGGATTGGCGCACGCATCGGGGAAACGAACCTCGACACGTTTACCCTTGGGGTTGCTGGCATGAGGAATACGACAGCTTGCCGAGCGGTTGCGTTCGGCATAGGCCAGAAGGACAGGGGCCTCGAAACCGGGAACCAGTCGCTTATAGCTGTTGGTCGTAGGGTTGGTCAGAGCATTGAGCGCCTTGGCGTGCTTGATGATTCCGCCGATATAGTACAGCGCCGTTTCCGACAATCCGGCATACCCGTCTCCGGCGAATAAGGGCTTGTCGCCTTTCCAAACGGATTGGTGCGTATGCATCCCCGACCCGTTATCGCCTAAAATCGGCTTGGGCATAAAGGTCGCGGTATGACCGTTTTCATGGGCAACGTTGTGCACGACATATTTGTAAAGCTGCATGTTGTCGGCACATTTCAGAAGGGTAGCGTATTTGATGCCAAGCTCATGTTGCGCGGCGGCGACTTCGTGATGATGCTTTTCCACTTCAAGGCCCATAGCCTCCATCATCACGAGCATATCCGTGCGCAAATCCTGAGCGGAATCCACGGGATTGACCGGGAAGTATCCGCCTTTGATACGAGGCCGGTGTCCCATATTACCTTCTTCATAGTGGCGGGCGCTGTTGTGCGGGGCTTCGATGGAATCCAACTGGAAGAAGGTATCGTGCGAGCCGGTACCGAATTTAACATCGTCAAAAATAAAGAACTCGGCTTCGGGCCCGAAATAGGCCATGTCGCCGATCCCAGAATCGATCAGATATTTTTCTGCTTTTTTAGCAACAGCGCGCGGGCAACGAGCATAAGGCTCGCCCGTCATCGGGTCATAAACATCGCAGATAAAAGTCATCGTCGGTTCGGCATAAAAGGGATCGACAATGGCGCTTAAAGGATCGGGGATCAACACCATGTCCGATTCGTGAATTTCCTGCCACCCGGCGATGGAGGAACCATCGAACATGACACCTTCACGGAACATAGCTTCGTCCATGGCATCTACATGCATGGTCAAATGCTGCAATTTCCCACGAGGATCGGTAAAACGTAGATCAATATAGTGAATATCTTCTTCTTCCATGGTTTTAATAATAGCTTTGACGTTCGGCATGGTTAATCTCCATCGGGTGAGAGGGTGAAAGAAAAGGAAACGATCTGACCAACTTTTTCTGTGCCTAATCAATAGCCTAAACAGTTTTTAAGGCACTTGACAACTTTGACGGATTTGAGGATATATAAAGTCATGAAGTGCTGTCGAAGCTTGCTTGGCGAAAGCAGGCTTTTTTGTTGGCCCTTTAATTTTCCTAATGGCGGTCGTAGCTCAGTTGGTAGAGCCCTCGGTTGTGGTCCGAGTTGTCGTGGGTTCGAGTCCCATCGATCGCCCCACCTTACAGAAAAAAGAGAAGAGCCGACAAACGTTGGTAGAGCGACCAAACCAAGTGTTGTGGTCCGAGGTGTGGTGGGTTGAGTCCCATCGATCGCCCCACTTTACAGAAAAAGAAAAGAGCCAACAAACGTTGGTAGAGCGACCAAACCAAGTGTTGTGGTCCGAGGTGTGGTGGGGTTGAGTCCCATCGATCGCCCCACTTTACAGAAAAAGAAAAGAGCCAGCAAACGTTGGTAGAGCGACCAAACCAAGTGTTGTGGTCCGAGGTGTGGTGGGTTGAGTCCCATCGATCGCCCCACTTTACACATTCTGTATAAAGTGCCTTCCGAAGCGTTCCTCCTTAAAGGGGAGGCGACAAATTTTTTCCAAAACAATCAGTAAGAGCCAAGCCCGATCACCCTCCAGTTAGGTCCCTATCCCCACCAAAAGAGCCAAGCCTAATCACCCTCCCCCTGCGGGAGGGTCGAAAACGCTTAAGCGTTTTCGGGGAGGGGTTACCTGTCCATTACCTTACCTGTCTCTTACCCTTTATCGTGACAAAGCAGACCTTACGCCTCGACCATTCGCGGCTTTCCACCGCAGATACTCATCCGGCGGCGTAGGCCCAATATATAGGTTAGAAAAACATTCTTTGATTCCAGCAGGCTCAAGGAGATTTTTAAGGCCGACTGCCCCCATGTGTCCGGTGTTGAGCATAAGGTTCAAATAGCACGGCGTTTCCGGGCAAAGCTCCTGCATGGTTGCAACAAATTTATAGGCGTGCCACGGCACAACACGCTCATCGACTTGTCCGGCGTTGATAAACAGGGCGGGATAACGTTTGCCCTTTTCGATCATGTGAAGGGGCGACGTTTTTAATAAGAAAGCAAAATCGTCCGGATTTTTTGGATCGCCATATTCCTCTATCCAATTCGAACCTACGGTCGCTTCCGTAAACCGTATCAGATCGGTAACCGGCACGTCGGCAAAAGCCGCCCCGAAAAGATCCTTCCGTTGAAGAGCGCAGGTCAAAACCAAAAGTCCGCCATTACTTGCGCCCATACTTTCTAGCCGTTCGGGCGAAGTGTATTCTTCCTGAATCAGATATTCGGCGCAGGCAATAAAATCGTCATAGGTTTTTCGTTTGTTGACTCCTCGTGCGGATAAATGCCATTCCCGGCCTAAATCGCCGCCCCCGCGAATGTGAGTACACGCAAAAATGCCGCCTTGTTCAATCTGCCGCATGGTCGTAGAGTTAAAAACAGCCGGGATCGTCAGGCCAAAGGCTCCATAGCCGTGCATTTTTGTTTTCGCCAGCCCGTTACGTTTGACCTTTGTGTTGTCATACATAAGAACCATCGGCACCATAGTTCCATCCGCCGACCTAACCTCTGTTTCCTTAAGAATGATATTTAGGCCTGTCAGATCGCGCAGAATCTTGGGTTTATAGAGAAAGGAAGCTTTTCGGGTCACTGGAGAATAGAGATGATAGATGTAAGGCGCTCTGTAGGATGTTTCTACGATATGAGCGTGCGTGGCTCCATCTTGGCCAAGATGTAAGGCTAACGTGGAAAGCTCAGGAGAATGTACGATCCCCAAAGATTCCCCGGTTTTTGAAAACGCCTCGACGCGTTCGGAGCTTTTGGGTCGCCATACGGTAAGAATCTGATCCCCAACAGGAATGAAATCCTGAAGCGTTTCCTTTTCTCGTTCGGGAATGATTGTAAGCCAGTCCTCACTTTTGGGGTTCGCCGGATCAATTCGCACGATACGTCCATGGGGGGCGTCCGCCGTTGTGATCCCATAGAAAAAACCATCTTTGTTCGCCGCCGGATACAAATACCCGCGATTGGGGCCTAACAGCTCGACCCATTCGCCTTTTGGATTGCGCCAGTAAACGGCGTTTTCGGCAGAAGCCCCCCATTCTAAAAAGATAAACTCATCCCCGGTTAACCCGCTGATCCGTGCCCTGCAATACACATGCATATTTTTACGACGCGCCCATTCAGGCGGTTCATAATAAAGCTTGTCTTGCGTGGAGTCCGTACCGACGTGATGTTCGAAAAGCTTGTTGAGAGGGTCGCTCCCACGGGCGATCTCAGAAGGATCGGCGGTCGGGCGAGCAACAATGAATCCGCTGCTGTCCGCTCTCCAGGCTAAAGGTCCGGGCAGGCGGCACATCGGAAAGGGACCATCCACCCTTTGTCCTGTTTCAACGTCAAGTAGCGCCAACGTCTTCCAGTCGGCGTAACTAAGGGAGGTATAAAAGGCGACATGCCTGCCGTCCGGACTTGGAAAAAAATTGTCAAGCGTGCGTGATTTTTCTGTCCAATGATTTGGATTGATAAGTGTCCTTGGTGGATCGTCTCCGTCTTGCACCATCAGAACGTTGTGGGCTTGATCCCCTGTGTTGGTGCAGAAGAACTTTCGATCACCGCGTGTTTGAGGAAGGAACTTCCGCGGATAACTAAAAAGCGGCGTCAATTCCGCGAGATAAGCGTCAAGGGCCTTTCGATCAATGATGTCGCGTTCGGTCCGTTGCCTTTGTCCTTCAATCCAAGCGAGCGTTTCCGGAGCGTTTAAATTCTCAAGCCAGGGATAAGGATTGGGAATATCAACACCGTGAAGGTGTATAACCGACGGGGCGGTGGGAGCCGTCTTCATAACCATCTTGCTTACCCCATAGAATAAATAGCTTTATGAAATTGGGTGTTCCCTATGGTGCCCGTTTCTCGCGGAAATGAACAGTTCCCCTATATATTTTCACGTCTTTGTTGTATGTGGGGGGATTAAGGAATATTGACCCCAGATGGTTTTTTAAAGAAAGGATACAAAGGGTTAATAGCGCTTAATGAAAATTCTTGGCTGATTCGGATATTTCGTATGTTTCGTTTATTCCTTTCAAAGGATGCGGGCGTTATTCTAGAGCCTTTTTCCGAAAAGGTTGTCGCGCTTTGCTATTGCCGGAAAAGGCTCTACCTATTTGCTGCCGAGCAGATTCACGCGCTTAGTTTGTCGTCTAAGGACGCCAACCTAATCACGATCTGCTCTAGCTTTGGCTTCGGTTCATCACCCTTGCTCAAGCGTGATTACGAATGGAGCCATGTTGTTACTCATTATCGTTCGTCGTAATTGGCTTTCCCGTACTTTGAAGGGCCAGCTTTTCAATTTTTGTAAAGCCTTTCTTGCCACTTCAAAAACAAACCCATCCGCCGTAAGCTTCTGGCATAGCTGATTCTCTTTTAAGATAAAAAGTTGCCATGTCAGATGAAAAATCTTCCCCATCATTTTTCCTTGTTCGTCGTTTTATTCTGATCGGCCTCAGCGTTGCGTTGGGCGTAGGACTTTGCGTGCATGTGATCGCCAAAGCGGAAATCAGCACGGAAGATTGGCGTGCCTTGGCGTTATCCTTCTCCCTTTTCTGGAGCGTTGTTGTTTTTCTTTTGTCGCATGCGATGATGGTGACCGGCGCGCGAAAATGGGAGCTGTTGTCCCGCGCCCTTCATCCGGTCCCGCAAGGAGAGCCCGAACATCGTTTTTACCTGCGCCATTACCTTTGGCAAAATTGGATCGGCCAGTTTGTGCCATCCAGCTTTGCCATTATTTTGGGTCGCGGATGGGCGTCGCGGCATTTACCCCGATCGATGCAAAAGAAAAAAGCCCGTCCGTTTTTGTCGGGCGTATGGAGTGGCCTTCTCGATCAAGCTCTGGAGTTTTTTATTCTCCTCGGGTTTCTCGGCGGCTCCGTTTGGGTTTTGTTTTTTAATGGGAACGTCATCGACTTTTTTCTTGGGGCGGTGGCAGGATTGGCCGCCCAACTTCTTTTCTTTTTTCTCGTGCGCCGATGGCTTCCTCAAAATTATCAGGAAATCTATTGGCCTGTGATCGGCCTTTCGTTCGTCCGCGTAGGGCTAATGTTGACCCGCTTGATCGCGGGCGTGAAAGCCTCCGGTGTTTTTCTTTCTACGCTGAAAGTCGCGGCTATTGCTTCGCCCATCAGCGTGCTTTCCATTGTGCCTTTGACCCCCGGCAATGTCGGCGTAGTGGAATGGGGCTGGCAAGCCAGCCTTGTTTGGGCTGGGGAGGGGATCGTCGCCGCTACGCTTTACGCCGCCTTTTTCCGCGTGTTGATCCTTGTTGTGCAAAGCGTTCTTTTGGGATTGAATGAAGCCTATGTCGCCTATACCAAAAACTGATCCGGAAATTTGGAATCGTTATGCGTTGTTGACGTGCGAAGAAATGCGCCGCGCCGAACAGCTCAGCGTGGATCGCGGCCCTCACAGCTTTTTCGATTTGATGCACGTTGCAGGGGGCGCAGTCGCCAAGGCTGCGATGAATCATTTTCCCAAAGGCCGCGCTGTTGTTTTGTGCGGGACCGGCAATAATGGCGGCGATGGATACGTCGCGGCACAAGCGTTGCGCGAGGCCGGACGTGATGTTGTTGTTGCCGCGCTCGGCCCGGCATCGACTTCGGATTCCCAAAAAGCTGCATCGTTATGGCAAGGCGAAACGCACGGGATGAACGCGTCTTGTTTGGATGACGCCGACTTTGTAATTGACGCGTTGTTTGGTACGGGATTGACTCGCGCCCTTGAAGGCCTGCCCGCGCAAATGGTCGAGGAAGTCACGCGCCGAAAAATTCCTGTTGTCGCCGCCGATATGCCAAGCGGCGTGAACGGCGATACCGGCGCGATCATGGGATGCGCGTTTCAAGCAGAAATGACGGTGACTTTTTTTCGAAAAAAACGCGGGCATGTGTTGCTTCCCGCGCGGATGAACTGCGGCAACGTAATCGTCGTCGACACCGGTATGCATGCGGATGTTTTGGATCAAATAAATCCGACAGTTGCCGAAAATTCTTTGGAATTATGGGCCGCAGTTCAACCAAAATGTGAAGTTCAGAATCACAAATATCATCGCGGCCATTTGCTGATTTTCGGCGGCGCGTTGATGACCGGCGCGGCGCGTTTGGCCGCGCGTGCCGCGCAACGAATGGGCGCGGGATTGGTGACGTTGGCTGCGCCGAAAACCGCGTGGGAGATTTACGCCAAGGCGTTGGAAAGCGTGATGGTTCGGCCTTTTGAAACGGTGGAAGAGGGGGCGTCGTTCGTGCAGGACCCCAAGATTTCATCGCTGCTTTTGGGGCCGGGATTGGGGCTGGAGGAAGCGAATCAATCCCTGATTCTGGAGGCCCTACGATCCAAGAAAAAATGCGTTTTGGATGCGGATGCATTGACAATTTTTGCCAAAAAACCGCAAATTTTGATCGATTCTGCGCATAAAAACGTCGTTTTTACCCCTCATTTAGGCGAATTTTCGCGAATTTTTGGCTCTTTTTGCGCCGAATCGGGCGATAAAATCGCACAAAATGGGCAAATTTCGGCCCGAATCGGCGCTATTTTGCTGCAAAAAGGAGCTGATACGGTTGTTTCTTCACCTGATGGGTATGCTGTCGTTAACGCTAATGCGCCGCCTTGGTTGGCCACCGCCGGGGCCGGGGATGTGCTGGCCGGGATGATCGCCGGATTGATGACCGGCGGGATGCCGCCGTTTGAAGCGGCCTGCGCTGGCGCTTGGTTCCATGGCGAGGCCGCCGCGCTTTTTGGAGAAGGGTTAATTGCCGAAGATTTGATCGAAACGTTGCCGCGTGTATTAAAAAAGACCAAGAAATAACGGAAAGATACCTTGTCAAGTCGTTTCGAATATGGTCATAATGACCGAAATCTTGAAACGAGAGGATTTGGCCTATGATTTTAGGCGCTTTAACAAGCCATGCTACGCCTGTTGAAGTCGGCGCGTCCTATCGACGCGTAGGGTCCGGAGCTTTTGTCGAAACAGCTTATGTCCTTGAAGTTGCTTCGGATAAGCTCGGCATTCCGCATGTTCGTTTCCAGCTTCAGGTCGCGCGCGGGGCTTGCCGTCCGACGGTCGAGACAAGGACCTTGTCGCTTGAAGCGTTTCAAAGCCGTTTTCGGGATCGTGTGCGGGACACGCACTAAATCCTTTGCGCTTTGCGTTGAATCCATCTAAAAAAGCGGTTCCAAAATCTGCGGATGTGGCGAAATTGGTAGACGCGCTGGATTTAGGTTCCAGTGACGAAAGTCGTGGGGGTTCAAGTCCCTTCATCCGCACCACCTTGCTTCGCAAAAGGGTGACAATGTCTAAACTTTATGTTGCAACGGTCGCCATGGACCCTGTTTGGGCGGATAAGGGTAAGAATAGTGAGCTGACGCGACAACACGTTCGTCGCGTTTTGGAGCTGTATCCCCAAACTCAGATTATCTTATTTCCAGAGATGAGTTTGACGGGATACATTCTGGACGACAGAAATCAAGAGATGGCAGAACCGTTGAATGGCCCGACCGTTCAAGCCGTTCAGGAAATAGCCCAAGAATACAAGGTTTCTATCGTTGCCAGTATGATCGGTCAGGGGGAGCCCAAGCCCGCCAATACAACGTTTGTGATTGATGCCGATGGAAAGTTTCTTGCCAGTTACAACAAGAATCATTTGTATATGGAATCCGCAGAACCCAAGCTTTATTCACCCGGCACGACGTTAGCGACCTTTAGCGTTAGCGATTGGAAATGCGGTTTGTCCACCTGTTTTGATATTCGGTATCCGCGTTTATTTGAGGCTTACAGAAAGAGTGGCGTGGACTGTATGTTTTCGCCTTTTAACTGGGTTCAAGGACGCAACAAAGCCGGTTTATTTGACTGTTTGATCAAGGCCCGAGCGCATGAAAATCAATTCTTTTTTGTGGCTGTTGATCGCAAGGGGTCTGATCCGAATGCGAGCTATCACGGCCTAAGCCTTGTTGTAAATCCGTACGGTGAAGATATAGCTCAACGTGAAGATGATCTATATGCGTTTGCTGAATTGGATAAGGCGGAAATCCTTAAGCTTCGTTCTGCGTTGCCGCTCCGGGAAAGTTTCAAAGAAAAATACCGGGTTTGTTGAGGGGCTGGATGTACCGAACGGACCTCCTTTATTCATCAGCGGCATAAATAAAGATTTTTAGAAAAGGAAATGGGATTCCGGATCGCCCCTGAAAAAGGGGCGTCCGGAATGACAACGGCTGGGGATGGGTTCTCTAATGGGGATCTGGATTAGGGGGGGCGCATAAAATCCTCGGCCTTGGATGATGTTTTGGGTTCGGGCCTGGATCCCGGTTTACACCGGGATGACGATGTTTTTGTTACGCCTTTCGATCCCATAAGGTTATCGCTCTGGGGAAAGTTTTGCGGGAAGACGTTGAGGGTTGGTCTTAAGGTGGATGGTTCGGGGTTTTTCGACAGAGTTGATGACAAGCGTCTAGTTACGGTTCTACCCCTATGCGATTGTCCTAGGTGCGACAGGGATTGAACCTGTGCTTATGGCCATTGCATCAAATAACGATAGCCTTCTTTGGATTCTGGAGGGACTTCGCCTATTTGGTGAAACCCGAAACGTTCATAAAGACTTTTAGAGGGATTGGCTTTAAGTACGGTGAGTTTAATCCCGACGTTAGCCTGTTTGGCTTCCTCGATCGTTTGACGAAGAAAATGTCCGCCTATTCCTTTATTCTGGAATTCAGGCAACACTTGAACCTGCGAAAAATGCCATGGATTCTTGCTTCGATCAACTTTTAGCAGCCCTATGTCGCGTCCGGTCAGGCTAATAATTTGGGCGTAGGTAAAGGCGTCTTTAATACGTCCCAGTTCGATTTCATCTTCGTATGTACCGCCGGAATTTTCGATATGTTTGCGCATCGT
>JBFWLD010000003.1:0-28916 GCA_050252315.1 Bdellovibrionales bacterium | reverse complement strand
TTGGAAGCCCAGATGAATGTCGATCATGTGGCTAAAATCCGACGTACCGATTACATGCGCGCCATTGAGTTTCTGGTCGATAAGCGCATGGAAGAGGTGATGAACTAATTTTTCTTTGTTCTATTTTCCGTTTTCTATTTTTATTTCTTGCTTTTATTTTTTGACGCCCATTGTGCCGCTTGATCCATGAAGCGTATTCATGCGAGCAATTTGTTTATCAATATAAGAATTAATCATGCCAACCCTGTTTTCACGTACCAAGGCGCGGACGGGGTCGCCGTTATTGCCTTCCTCGGTCATCACATAGCGTAAGAAGGGGCCTGTATTGTTCAGGGTTTGGTGCATGGCGGCGGTCAAGCCTTGCGCCAGCATGAAGTTGGCCGAAGATCCCATGGATTGTTCGGCCAGATGCATCAGGCCCATCAAACTTTCTTCGATAGACCCGGCGTGGATCGTGGTGATAACCAAGTGTCCCGTGGTTGAGGCGCGCAGGATTTGTTCGGCGGCGCGTGGAGAGCGGACTTCGCCGACGAGCAAGAAGCGCGGTGTCCATCTCAAAGCTCGTTTGAGCGGGGATGCCCAATCCTCGTCTTTGGTGACCTGAACCTGATAGCAATAGCCATATTCGCCGACGGCTCCGTTTAGCGCATATTCGACTGGGTCCTCAATCGTGATGCCGACTCCACCGAAATTTTGCAGAAAGTCATTGAGCAGGCCAAAAGCCGTTGTCGTTTTACCGTTGCCGGTGGCGCCGGAAATGATAATCAAGCCATCGCGTTGGCCGAGACGACGCAAATGCTGAACCATATGCGGGGCAAAAGACAGATTTTCCAGATTGGGGACTTTGGTGCTGATGCGGCGCAGGACGACCCAGTCCTCTCCATTCGCCAAGCGTTGATAGGAAAGACGGAAGCGCAGATCGTCATATTCAAAGGCCGAATCCGGATTGTCAATTTGGCCGCGCAGCATGTTGGCGATGAGATCGACTTCATCCTTGTAGATGTCGGGCAGGACGCGCGTCCAGTTATTGGTGTAATCGCGTGCAGCGGAGCGATAACGCGCCTGACCGGGATGATCGACGCGGATGTAAAGATCCATAAAAGGAAGGTCGCGGAGTTTGTCGCTGCCGGGGGTAAGGTCTGTTTCAAACATGCGGGACGCCTTTAGGTTAGGTCTTCCGGATCGGCGGAAGGGGGGGGAGCGGCGGCAGAGGCGGAAGCCCGCCACCAGCCGAGCCGCCTGTATGACCGGCCCCGCCGGAAGCTCCGCGCGAAGGCGGCGGTTGGTTGGCAAGCCGTGCGGAAATGCGGTCGATGTAGGTGGACATCATGCCGATTTTGTTTTCTCGGATCAAGGATCGGATCGGATCGCCCGGCGCGTTTTCTTCAGTGAACAGATAACGGACAAAAGGACCGTCTTCCTTCATAGTTTGGTGTAGAAGGGCGGTAAAGCATCCGGCCAGAACTTCACGCGCGCCGGGGCCCATGGATTGTTCTGCCAAAAAGAGCAGGGAGACAAGCGCCTCTTCGGGCATGCCGCCATGCAAGGTCGTGATAACGGTATGGCCTGTTGTTGCGGCATGGATGAGCTGTTCCGCCGCGCGGGGGGTGCGGACTTCGCCGACGAAAATATAGCGAGGACCCCACCGCAAGGCTTTTTCCAAGGTCGGGGCCCATGCCTCTTGATCGTGAACCTCGATTTGGAAACATTGGCCGAAATCGCCATGGCGGCCCTTGAGGACATATTCGACAGGGTCTTCGACTGAGAAAGCTGTGCCGCCATGTGTTTTTAAGAAATCAACTAAAAGCGCCGCCGCCGTTGTCGTTTTGCCGTGACCGGCTGAGCCTGATATGACGATCAGCCCTTCGCGTTCGCCGAGCGAGTGCATATGGTCGCAAATATGGGGGGCGAATCCTAACTTATACAGATCCGGCAGATCCGTGTTGATCCTGCGGGCGCAGGCCCACAAAGAGCCATCCGCCATTTGTTGTTTGGAAAGGCGAACACGCAAGGATTCCATCGTCAGGGTGCCGTCATTGCGGTCTTGCATTTCCGCGCGGATGGTTACCCCGAACTGTTCGACGATCGGAAGATATTCGTCCGGGACAAGCCGGTTGGGAAGGCCTTTGCCTCGTTCGTTGGAGCGGTACATGGGATGGTCTTGTCCATCCAGACGGATATAAAGATCAATGAAGGGCAGGGATTCAAGGGATACCGTCATAGGCTGGCCTTTGATTAGAGGACGCTTTTTTCGATCACGCGCCAAGAGAGCGCTGTTTGGTCCGGGAATGTGAGTATCTCTGCGCCATTTTCTGTTAAAATCGACTTAAGAGCCGGTTCTTCAGGCTTTGTTTTTTCCAGCGTCAGAGAGGCTCCATTAACGGGAAGCCCATAAAAAGCGGGACCGTTCATGCACAGGAAGTCTTCCAGCCGGTCTAACGCATTGGCTTTGTCGAAGATTTCGGCATAGATAGCGATGGCGTTCGGGGCGGAGAAGATGCCGCCGTTGCCTCTGGCGGTTTCCTTGGTCGTGCGCGGATGCGGCGCGGAATCCGTTCCAGCAAAAAACATGCTCGCGCCGGAGGTTGCTGCCAGAATAACAGCCTGTCGATCCTCTTCGCGTTTGAGAATGGGCAGACAGAAATGATGCGGCTGAATGCCTTTGTCGAACAAGGCGTTTCGGTTCAAAAGCAGGTGGTGAGGCGTGATCGTTGCGGCAAGCGGGCCATATTGGGCTTCCGAGGTAATGTATTGGACCGCTTCTTTGGTTGTTATGTGCTCCAGCACGATTTTAAGTTCAGGAAAGTTCCGTCGCAACGGTTTGAGCACACGGTCGATGAAAACAGCTTCACGGTCGAAGAAATCAATCGAGGGGTCTGTGACCTCGCCATGGATCAAAAGCGGCATGCCAAGGCGCTGCAAACGGTCGAGGACTGCCGAGATGTTTTGAATCTCCGTCACCCCGTTTTCCGAGTTGGTGGTCGCGCCCGCCGGGTAAAGCTTGGCAGCAAACAGAATGCCTTCCTCAAACCCACGGGTCAGGTCGTTCGGATTGGTTTCATCTGTTAAGTACAACGCCATCAACGGCGTAAAAGTCATGTGGGGCGGAAGCGCGCGTGTGATTCTTTCCCGATAGGCCTCTGCCTCTGCCGTTGTGGTGACGGGGGGCTTGAGGTTCGGCATCACGACAGCACGGGCAAAATGCGCTGCCGTATGGGGCAAAACGGCTTTGAGTATATCGTCGTCGCGGAGGTGGAGGTGCCAGTCATCCGGCTTGGGGATGGTTAGCGTTAAGGGGCTTTGGGGCATCGAATCATCCTGCTGAAGCTGTTAATCAAAGAATATACAAATAAAACCGTTTGTAGGGGGTAAAAAATACGTTTAGACGATGCGTTTTTCTATGTTTCCCTAATGACGCGGACCGGACGGGACGCTATAAAAGAATCTTGAAAATCCTAAAAATTAAAGTGAGTTACGTCTTATGTCCCTGATTCAGCCCCGTACGCCCGCCGGAACCCTTGAACTTTTGCCGCGCGACCAGATGGTTTTTCAACATATGCTGGATGTGATCCGCCGTGGGTATGAGCGGTTCGGTTTTGTGCAAGTCGAAACGCCGGTTTTCGAGTTGAAAGACGTTCTTTTGACTAAGGAGGGGGGCGAGACGGAAAAGCAGGTTTATTTCGTGCAATCCACAGGCGCGATCCAACAGGGACATGCGCCGGATATGGCCATGCACTTTGACCTGACGGTGCCTTTGGCGCGGTATGTGGCACAGAACGAGCGCAATTTGGCTTTTCCGTTTCGACGGTATCAGATTCAGCGCTCCTACCGTGGGGAGCGCCCGCAAAAGGGCCGCCTTCGCGAGTTTTATCAGTGCGATATCGACGTGATCGGCAAGGATAAACTGGATGCGGCTTATGATGCCGAGTTGCCCGCGATTATCGTGCAGATTTTTACCGAGCTTGGCATCGGTGATTTTACGATCCATTTCAGCAATCGCAAGCTGTTGATGGGGCTTTTGGCCGGGTGGGGCGTGGCCAGCGAAGAAACGCAAAAGCTTGTCCTGCGCGAAGTGGACAAGCTGGACAAAATCGGTGCGGACAAGGTGAGGGACGCGGTTCTTGCGCTTGGGCTTTCCGGCAATATGGCCGACCGGTTGCTGGCTTTGGTGGCGCTCAAGGGCAGCAAGGAGGAAATGCTCGCCGCTTTGCGTGATACGAAGTCTGAAAATCCGATGTTTTTGGAAGGGCTGGCCGAAATGACCAAGATGGTCGAACTGCTCCGCGCCTTGAAGGTTCCCGAAGAACGGACACGGATCAATTTGGCTATTGCGCGGGGCCTCGATTACTACACCGGTACGGTCTATGAAACCCTGATCGACGCCCACCCTGAGATCGGCAGCGTTTGCTCGGGCGGGCGGTATGAAAATCTGGCCAGTATGTACACGAAGTCCAAGCTGCCCGGGGTTGGGATTTCGATTGGAGCCAGCCGCCTTTATGACCAATTGTCCGCTTTGAACCTGTTGCCGCCTGTGGCTCATACCGTTCAGGTCTTGATTGCTCAACTGGAGCCCGAACGTTCGGCGGAGTATCTGGCTTTGGCTTCGGATCTGAGGGCTGTCGGCCTGACCGTTGAAACCTATCTGGAACCGGCTAAGCTTGATAAGCAGTTGAAGTATGCCGATAAGAACGGCATGCCCATCGCCGTCTTGTTCGGCTCCCAAGAAGTTGAAAAGGGCACAGTACTTGTTAAGGAATTGGCGCGTAAGATACAGCACGAAGTTAAGCGCGAGGAGTTGGTTCACTTGCTGCTGGAGCTTCTTTCGCACCGGTCATAGGGGCTTGTGCGTCGTTTCCCTTTGAGCTGCGCATCGTATGAAGCCATACCGTACCAAAACTAAAGGAAGGTCAGGGAAGAACGCACGGGGGGGCGGGCCCAATGCGACGGGAAGCGCTCGACGTAGGACACGGGCTTCCAAGTCTTATCATATGCGCGTGCCCCAAGTTTTGTGGCTAGTCCCGTTAGCTTTTATTTTGGGATTCGGCGGCGTTATTGGGTATTTCCTCGGTGATGAAATTCGCACTTCCCGTCTTCAGTCGCTTTATCTTTCCGAGATAGCGCGAGATGTTTCTTTTGAAATGAAAGAGGGCCCATCGCCCGACTTTTATACGCCTCCGAGCGGGCCGTATAATCAGCGACTGGGGTACAGCTATCTGCCCTTTTTTATGAAGACGCTTGAAGCCGAAGATTACATGGTCACGGCGCAGGCTTACGGTTCGTCGCATTATTACAAACTGATTGAAGACGGGCTCTATCCGCTTTATAGGCCTAAAGCGGAGGCCGGGTTGACCATCAAGGATCGGCTGGAAGAGACTTTTTACAAGGCCAGCTATCCGGCCCATGTTTTTAAGGATTATGCAAGCATCCCGCCGGTGTTGGTCGATACGCTTTTGTTTGTCGAAGACAGGGATTTGCTGAAAGAAGGGCCGGTAACACGCAACCCGGCTATTGAGTGGGACCGCTTTTTTTATGCGGCGTTTGGACAGGCGTTGAAGCTGTTTTCTCCGGGGATTAATCTTGGCGGGGGGAGTACTTTGGCGACGCAGATTGAGAAATTCCGTTTTTCCCCCGGCGGACAAACCAGCGGGATTGCAGAAAAATTTCGTCAGATAATCTCGGCCAGCCTGCGTGTTTATATGGATGGTACGGATACGCGCGCTGCACGCCAGCGGATTGTTTTGGATTACCTGAACAGCACGCCGCTCAGCGCACGCGCCGGGTTCGGGGAGATCAATTCTATTGGGGATGGGCTGTGGGCTTGGTTCGGGCGCGATATTCCAAGTTTGACCAAGGCGCTGAATTTATCGGAAACCGAACCAGCGGATTTGCGGACCAAGGCAACGGCCTATCGCGAGGCTTTAGGCCTTATTTTGGCGCAACGGCGGCCAACCTATTATTTGTTGAGCGATCGCAGCGCGTTGGATGATTTAACGGATCAGACCCTTGAGAATTTGGCGCGGGCTCGTGTGATTACCGTCGGTCTGCGCGATGCGGCGCGGGCCAGTCGGTTCCATTTTTTGCCGGAACCGCCGCCGCCGCCTCAGGTTGATTTTTTAGGACAAAAAGCGACCAACGCCATGCGGACTCATTTGCTGAAAATGCTGGGGTTGCGCAATTTATATGAACTTGATCGTCTGGATATTGAGGCGACAAGTACGCTCGATCTAAAGGCGCAGCGCGAGGTTACGTCTTTTCTGCGTCAAATGGGGGATCCCGAATTCGTCAAAAGCATTGGTATGTTCGGCTTTCGTTTGCTGAATCCGGAAAATGATGTCAAGAAAATCAACTGGAGCGTTTTGCTCTATGAAAAAGGGCCGCACGGGAACTTACTGCGTGTGCAGGCGGATAATATTGATGCGCCGCTGGATATGAATGATGGGGTTAAGCTGGATTTAGGCTCTACGGCTAAACTTCGTACACTGATTACCTATCTGGAAATTGTAGGCGAGTTGTATCGTCGCTATGCTGGTCTGTCAGTCGAGGATCTGGCTGAACTGACCAAGGAAGCGCCGGACGTTTTGACCTCGTGGGCGACAACGTGGCTGGCCGGGCGGCCCGACGCTACGTTGGATGAGATGCTGCAAGCCGCTATGGACCGTAAATATTCCGCGAATCCGTATGAAACCTTTTTCACCGGTGGGGGCGCTCATACTTTTGTGAATTTCGAACATGAGGAAGACCATAAAAATATGGACCTTCGCGAGGCGTTGCGTGATTCCGTCAATTTGGTTTTTATCCGGCTGTTGCGCGACATTGTGAATCATACGATCGCTCAAGGTCAGCAGACAAAACAAGAGCTGCTGAGCGACCCGGACCATCCGGCGCGCAAGGCCTATCTGGAACGTTATGCCGAACGTGAGGGCGCTACCTTTCTGAGCCGCTATATGGCCGATTATGCCTCTTTGTCGCGCGCACAGATGATCGACAAAATAACGGCCCGCTCGCACAAAGGCGCGACGTCGCGTACCATCCTTTTCCGTTCGCTTGACCCGCAGGCCACGTTTGGCGAGTTTGTCGGTTATATGAAAGAATCCGTGCCCCAAGTAACGGATCGCGAACGGTTGCGCCAGCTTTACGATGAATATCCTCCGGAGCGTTACAGCCTTGCGGATCGTGGCTATATCACCGGCGTTAATCCTTTGGAGCTTTGGCTTATCGGCTACAAGCTCAAAAACCCCAAGGCCACGCGTCAGACCATTATGACGGTTAGCCGACCGGTGCGCTTGGAAAGCTATGCGTGGCTGTTTCATGCCAACAAAAAAGGCGCTCAGGATACGCGCATTCGTATTTTGCTGGAACTGGATGCCTTTGCGCGCATTCAACAACGCTGGGCTCGGCTCGGCTATCCGTTTGACCGGTTGGTTCCCAGTTTTGCCACGGCTATCGGCAGCTCGGCGGACAGGCCAGGGGCTCTGGCCGAGCTTGTCGGTATTTTGATGAATGACGGGGTGCGCAGACCGTTGCAGCGGTTTGAGAAGATTCATTTTGCCAAGGGAACGCCTTATGAAACCATCATGATGCCGGATGGTCAGGATGCCGAGCGTGTGCTGGACCCCGCCATCGCACGCGTTGTCCGCGCCGCCATGACCGAGGTAGTGGAAAATGGAACCGCGCGGCGGTTGAAAGGGGCGTATGTCGATGCGCAGGGCCAACCTTTAATGACCGGCGGAAAAACCGGTACGGGCGATCATCGTTTTGACGAGTTCGGCCCCGGCGGGCGGTTGATTTCCTCTCGTGTTGTCAATCGTACCGGCACGATCGTTTTCTTTATCGGCAGCAAGTTTTTCGGCACGGTGACCGCGCATGTGGCGGGAGAGGAAGCTGCGAATTTCAAGTTTACCAGCGCCCTATCCGCCCAGATGCTTAAATCGCTTGCGCCGGTTTTGCAGCCTTTGGTAACAGCGGCGGAGCCGGGCGTGAACCATGCGCCTGAGGGGCCTGAAAAACTTGATCCTTATGCTGTGCCTGTGCCGACGGCTCCGGTTCCCGGTGCGCAGAACGCGCCATCCGCGCCTCCGGCCAAAAGCACCACGCGTAAAAAGACACCACCCCCGCCGCCAGCCAACAGTAATGAATGGATGATGGATATTTTGCCGCAATAACCACGGGTTTTTATCTTGATGATAAACGGTTGCGTGTGCGTGCGTTTCTTTTTATGCTCGTTTTATGAGAAAAAGCGCTTTCTTTCCCTTTCTTTTCGTCTTTTCCTTTCTGGCGGCGGTGCCTGTTCAGGCTGCCGTTCCTAAAAGCCTTGGCAAATACGGCTATTGGTCCACCTATAAGATGATAGAAGGCAAAAATCCTGTTTGCTATATGTCGCTAACCGCTAAGGCTCCGACCCCCAAGGCCAAATCTAAAAAGAAAACCCGTAAGCGTGGCGATGTGGTTCTGATGATTACCCATCGTCCGGCTGAGGGCGCGACGGATGTTATTAGCTATACGGCGGGGGCCAAGTTTCGTCCGGCCAGCGATGTGACGTTCAAAATGGGCAAGAAGGAGTTTAACCTTTTTACGCAAGGCGATACGGCTTGGGCTCGCGATCAGGCGACGGATCATGCCGTGGCGATGGCCTTGCGTGAAAATACGTCCGTTTCGGTTTTCGGTGTGGCTTCGAACGGCGTAACGATTGCCGACACAGTCAAGCTGAACGGCTTCGCCGATGCGTATTATCGGATTGGCAAAGCGTGCGATTTGCCGGTCGAGCCGCCGCCAAAGCCTGAGAAAAAGAAGGTTAAGACGACTTCTCCGAAAAAAACGGAAACAAAATCAAAGGCGCGTTAACAGGCTAGTCTTGTAACCTTTGACTTAGTCTTATTTTCAAGGCATTTAGAGCAGATCGTGATTGGGTTGGAGTCATTAGACGACAACCTAAGCGCGTGAATCTGCTCGGCAGCAATGAGTTAGAGCCTTTTCCGGCTATAGAAAGGGCGTCAACCTTTTCGGAAAAGGCTCTAGGCCCCTATGACACACAACATTCATGGCCATGCGGCGCGGTTTGCGCCTCCTGAAATTTTGATCGACGGCAAGCGCAACCTTGTCGGGCTGACGCTCGACGAGTTGAAAGATGAGATGGTCGCGCTGGGGATCGAGCCTTTCCGCGCCAAGCAAATCTGGACGGCGATTTACTGCCACGGCATCAAGGATTTTGACGTGATGACCACGCTGGCTAAGCCGGTGCGTCAAAAGATTGCGGAAAAATTCGTGATCGGGCGGCCTGAGATTACTGCCGCGCCTGTTTCCGTGGACGGCTCGCGCAAGTGGCTTTTGAAGATGGGCGACGGGCACGAGATCGAGGCCGTCTATATCCCCGAAGACGATCGTGGCGCGTTGTGCGTTTCGAGCCAGGTCGGCTGCACCAACTCGTGCAGCTTTTGCCATACCGGCACGATGCGGTTGGTGCGCAATCTGGATGCGTCCGAAATCGTGATGCAGGTCATGACCGCGCGGGATGAGATCAATGAATGGAAAGTGCCGGAGCTTGAAAAGCGGTTGCTGTCCAACATTGTCATCATGGGCATGGGCGAGCCGTTGTTCAACTATGACAATACGGCCAAGGCGTTGAAGATTATTATGGACGAGGGCGGGATCGCTATCGGCAAGCGTAAGATTACGCTGTCCACGTCGGGCGTGGTGCCGATGATGGCGCGGTGCGGTGCAGAGCTTGGGGTTAATCTCGCGGTCAGCCTTCATGCCGTGTCGGACGAGATCCGTGATGTATTGGTGCCGCTGAACAAGAAATATCCGATCAAGGAACTGATCCAAGCCTGCCGCGATTATCCGGCGGCCAGCAATGCACGGCGTATCACGTTCGAATATGTGATGCTCAAGGGCGTCAATGACAGCATGGCGGATGCGAGGGCTTTGGTGAAACTGCTGCAAGGTATTCCGGCCAAGATCAATTTGCTGCCGTATAATCCGTGGCCCGGCAGCCCTTACGAATGCTCGGATGATCGCGTGATTCAAAAATTCGGCGATTTCCTGAATGAAAAGGGCTATGCCAGCCCCGTTCGCACCCCGCGCGGGCGCGACATCATGGCTGCATGCGGCCAGCTCAAATCCGCCAGCGTCCGCGCCCGTCGGATGCATGAGGAAGATGATACATGATATGTATCACATATCATGCTAAAAGAAGAGCATGATCCGTTCTTTTGCCTGCAAAGAAACCGAAAAGATTTGGAATGGTGTAGCCTCCCGAAAATTTCCGCGAGACATACAGGATCGTGCGCTTCGTAAACTTCGGCAGCTTAATGCGGCGGTGACTGTGGAAGATTTGCGGTGCCCGCCGAGCAATCATTTGGAATCTTTACATGGGAACAGAAAAGGTCAAATGAGTATTCGAATCAACAATCAATGGCGGCTTTGTTTTGTCTGGTACAAGAATGAAGTTCTAGATGTTGCCATCGTCGATTGTCATTAGTCAGGGAGAGGGCCATGGGCATGCTGCATAATCCGCATCCGGGGGAAATCTTAAAGGAAGAATTTTTGGCTGAGCTTGGGATCAGTCAGAACGAACTTGGTCATGCCCTGTATGTGCCGCCGAACCGCATTCACGCCATTGTGAAGGGGGAGCGCAGCATAACAGCCGATACGGACTTGCGTTTATGCAAGTTTTTTGGCTTATCCGAAGGCTATTTCCTGCGCTTGCAAAATGCCTATGACACCATGGAGGTCAAACGGCAACATGCGCGTGACATCGCCAAAATTAAAAAGCATGACGTTGGTTCGTCATGTGACGATCACCGCGTGCGATAGTTCGGGGCTTCTGCCGTGATGGTCACGTCGTGAACGTGGCTTTCGCGCAGGCCAGCACCGGTGATGCGGACGAACTCGGCTTTCTGCTGCATGTCCGCGATGGTCGCGCAGCCCGTATAGCCCATGGAGGCGCGCAAGCCGCCGATCAGTTGGTGGATGACGTTGGACACCGCGCCTTTATAGGGAACGCGGCCTTCGATGCCTTCGGGGACCAGCTTGTTCGGGTTGTTCGCGTCGGCCTTTTGGAAATAGCGATCCGCCGAGCCTTCAACCATGGCACCCATGCTGCCCATGCCGCGATAGCCTTTGTACGAGCGGCCTTGGAACAGGATGACCTCGCCGGGGACTTCGTCGGTTCCGGCAAACAGAGAGCCCAGCATAACGGTGTCCGCACCCGCTGCGATGGCTTTGGCGATTTCACCGGAATATTTGATCCC
Source organism: Bdellovibrionales bacterium (assembly GCA_050252315.1). Classification (GTDB taxonomy): domain Bacteria; phylum Pseudomonadota; class Alphaproteobacteria; order UBA9219; family UBA9219; genus UBA8914. The sequence continues at coordinate 17,667 of JBFWLD010000003.1, read as the reverse complement.
GCCATCAGCGATGACCGGAATATTGTTTTTGCGGCAAACTTCCGACGCATCCATCACGGCGGTCAGTTGAGGTACGCCGACACCTGCGACAATGCGCGTGGTGCAGATGGAGCCAGGGCCGATCCCGACCTTGACCGCGTCTGCGCCAGCGTCGATCAAAGCCTGCGCGGCGGCGGCGGTGGCGATGTTGCCTGCGACGACATCCACATCGGACGAGGCTTTTTCCCGGACCAATTTAACGGCAGCCAAAACGCCAGCCGAATGACCGTGGGCGGTATCGACAACGATGACGTCAACCCCGGCATCAACTAAAGCTTCCACGCGGGCCATGGAATCGGCACCCGTGCCGATGGCGGCGGCGGCACGCAGGCGGCCTTTCGCGTCTTTGGAGGAGTTGGGGTGAAGCTGAGCCTTTTCAATGTCTTTGACCGTTAAAAGGCCGATGCAGCGATAGGCGTCATCGACGACGAGCAGCTTTTCGATCCGGTTCTTATGCAAAAGGGCTTGGCATTCTTCTTTGCCGACATTCAGCCCGACCGTAATCAAATTGTCCTTGGTCATCAGCTCGGAAACCGGCTGCTGCGGATTGCTGGCAAAGCGCACGTCGCGGTGTGTGACAATGCCGACCAGCTTGCCCGACGGCTGTTCGACGACAGGGATGCCGGAAATATGATAGTCCGCCATCATTTTGAGCGCGGTGGCAAGGGGGGCCTCCGGCTCGATGGTGACGGGGTTCATGACCATGCCGCTTTCAAAGCGTTTGACTTTCCGGACTTCTTCGGCCTGCGCCGATGGAGACATATTGCGGTGGATCACGCCGATGCCGCCTGCCTGTGCCAAGGCGATGGCCAAGGCGCTTTCGGTCACGGTATCCATGGCGGCGGAGACAAGCGGGATGCGAAGGTTAACGTTTCGGGTAAAGCGGGTCGAGACATCGACCTGAGCCGGAAGCACCGACGAAGCCGCCGGAACCAATAAAACGTCGTCAAAAGTTAATGCTTCGCGGAAATTTGCCATCTGGGCCCCCTTATGTCCGGCTTTTGAATGATGGCGGTGACCTTTATCACGGCGGAGGGGGCAGGGGCAAGGGGAAAGGAATAAAAGCGAGAACCATCCAGCATTCGGCATTCAGCGTATGGCATGTCTTGATTAATGCCCTATAATTCCCCAAATTGTGCCATAGTTCCTAATTAAGGATTTAGTTAGTGGGGGTATGCCCCCCAAAGGCTAAATGCCAGATGCTAAATGCTTATACAAACGGAGGTCCACTTGTCCCAAACCATTGTCCTAGTCGATGACGACCGCAATATTTTGACCTCTGTCAGCATGGCGTTGGAGGCGGAAGGCTATCAGGTCCGCACCTATTCGGACAGCGAGGAAGCCTTGCGCAATCTGGCGCAGCGGCCTGCCGATCTTGCGGTTCTGGATATTAAAATGCCGCGCCTGACCGGGATGGAGCTTTTGCAAAAGCTGCGGCAGAACACGCTAACCCAAGGGATGCCGGTGATCTTTTTGACCTCTAAAGACGAAGAGGTGGACGAGATTATGGGCCTGTCCATGGGGGCGGACGATTATATCACCAAACCCTTCTCTCAACGCCTGTTGTTGGAACGTATCCGCGCTATTTTACGGCGCGAACAGTTGCGTCTTAATCCTCCTACCAGCGATGCTAGTCAGATTTTGACTCGTGGCGATTTGGTGCTCGACAGCGCTCGCCATTTATGTACATGGAAAGGGAAGAAAGTCGATTTGACGGTGACGGAGTTCCTGTTGGTCAAGGCCTTGGCGCAACGGGTCGGTCATGTAAAGAGCCGCGATCAGTTGATGGATGCCGCCTATGGCGAGAGTATCTATGTCGATGACCGCACGATTGACAGCCATATTAAACGGCTGCGTAAAAAATTTCGTGTCGTGGATGATAATTTTTCCATGATCGAAACGCTTTACGGAGTCGGGTACCGATACAAGGAAGAGTGAAGGACGTATGCGTTCCTTGTTCCTCAAGATGTGGGCTAAGTTTGTGCCATGGCGACGTGGGAAAAAGTCGCCTGTATGGTCGCGCACTATGTGGGTGCCGCGCCGTGTGGCCGGGCTTTCCCCCCTGACATGGCGCATTCTGGCCGTCAATGTGATGGCCTTGGCTATTTTGCTCGGGAGCCTTCTTTATTTGGGGCGCTATCAGGATCGGTTGATCGCGACTGAGCTTGATGGGCTTTTGATGCAGGCGCGTCTGTCCGCCAGCGCAATTGCCGAAGGCGCGGTGGTTCTGGATCGCGATGAACGCAATATTCTTTCTCCGCTTTTGGCGAGGCTCATGATCCGCCGTTTGGTTGAGGCTAGCGCCACGCGTACGCGTCTGTTCGATCTGGACGATTCCCTTGTCGCCGACAGCCAGATTTTGTTGGACCCTGCTGGAAAGGTGCAGGCGCGAAAATTACCCCCTGACGACGGGAGCTTCAGTTTTTCCGGCGTGCTCGGCTTTTTTGATTTGATCGACGGGTTGGTAGAGAAAAGGGAATACCCCCTTTACCCGGAAGAGGAAATCCAACACGGCGATCAATATGACATTGTCCTTCGCGCCCAAGAAGGTGGTATGGCGACGCAGGTCTGGCGCTTGCCCGAAGGCGGGCTGTTGCTTTCCGCTGCCGTGCCGGTGCAACGCTACAAACAAGTACTTGGTACGGTCATGCTCACGCGGCCTGATACCAAAATTAGTGCGGCTATTCGTGAAGTGCGGTTGGATACGCTTAAGATTTTCGGCGTGACGTTGTTGATTACTGTGTTGTTGTCGCTTTATTTGGCTCGGGCGATCGGGCATCCGTTGAAACTGTTGGCCACTGCTGCTGAACGGGTGCGGCGCGGCCAGACCCAAATGGTAGGGCTTAGCGGAACCGCGCGCTTGCTTAATCTCAATGCCATTCCGGATCTTAGTCATCGGCAGGATGAGATTGGCGATCTCTCCGTCGCATTGCGTGAGATGACGGCGGCCTTGGCCAAGCGCATTGGCGCGATTGAGAATTTCGCCGCCGATGTAGCGCATGAAATCAAGAATCCGTTGACCTCGCTTCGTAGTGCTGTTGAGACGGCGGGCAAAATTCGTGATCCGGAGCGCCAACAAAAACTGATGCAGGTCATTAAAGACGATGTGGATCGGATGGATCGCCTGATTACCGATATTTCGCGTGCGTCTCGGTTGGACGCCGAATTGACGCGTGATGAGGCTGCCCTTGTCGATATTGCGCAGATGCTCCAAACGTTGGTTGACTTTTACACGAGCGATACGAGAGATAGCGGGGCCAGTGCCAAAGTTACGTTGTTGCCGTTGCCTGCGACTCTTCTAACGGTTTCCGGTATGAAGGCCCGTTTGGTACAGGTGATGCAAAATCTGATTTCCAATGCGCTTTCTTTTGCCCCGGCTGGCAGTCAGGTGACGGTTTCAGCGCAGGCGACCCCGGATGGAATGATCGAAATAATCGTTGAAGACGAGGGCGGCGGCATTCCGGAAGGTAAGTTAGAAGCCATCTTTGACCGTTTTTACAGCGAGCGCCCGAAAAGCGAGAAGTTCGGCACGCATTCCGGTTTGGGGCTGAGCATTTCCAAGCAAATCGTCGAAGCCCATCACGGGCGCATCTGGGCGGAAAACCGTACGGATGAAATCGGACATGTGATCGGCGCACGTTTTTTTGTGAGCCTTCCTGCGCTTACCGAAGATTGATCTTTTAGTTTTTCATGCAGGTGTAAAGCCAGTTGGAATAGGCACTGTAAGGCGCGGCAAGGGAATAGCCTGAAGGGCAGGCGCCCTGTCCCGGTACGACGCCTTGGCAAGCACGATAGCCTGATTCAGGCCGCCAAGTTCCCCCGGAGTACACCGCCGACCCGCACAGGGTTCCGGATGGAACCGTATCACCGCTGACCGCTTTCCATGCCGACCCGCTGCAGTATTGGATTTGTGATCCGTTCCAGCGTAAAGCCCCTGAGCGAGCGGAGGAGCAGGCGGATGCATCGTATCCGAGTTTTAGCCCTCCGTTCAGGTCAAGTCCCATGCCTGCGCCTTGATTGTCGCCCATTTCGAAACGGCGAGGAGAGCCGGTGGCTAACCGCAAAAAGCCTTCGTGAACGCCAGCGTTGTGGAATTGGAGCGTTGCCATCCGTCCAGTCGTGATGGTGTTTTCAGCAAACGCTGCCGTGTAATTGCCGCTGCTGCAACATTCGCTTGTGCCATCGCGTGAAGTGAGCGTTTTGCCTACAACATCTAATTTGGCCGCAGGCGTAGTTTTTCCTAAAGCGGCGTTTTGAGAAGAATCCATAACCACAGGAGTCATGGATTTCCATTTACACGTTCCGGCATTGGCGCAGTTCGGACTAGCGGAAGGGACGATCGCCAGACAGGCGACGATCATGGTCCTGTCGTCGCTGATTTGCGTGGTCCCAAGATCAGAGCAATTATAGCCCGGCATGTGGGTGGTTTCCGCGAGAATCGAGGGGGTATGCGCGAAAAGGAAGAGGCTTATAAGCCCAAGCAAGAGAGTATAATGCATAGCGGGAGCCCCTTCAAAAATATCCCAGTTTTGATCGAAGATCGTTGTTTGTACCTATACTTACATAAGTAAGTATATAAGGTTCTTGTTAATTATCTTTTAACTTTTGGAGGCGGACGTTAAAGAAAACTAGAGCAGATCGTGATTAGGTTTGCGTCCTTAGACGACAACCTAAGCGCGTGAATCTGCTCGGCAGCAATGAGTTAGAGCCTTTTCCGGCATTAGAAAGCGCGTCAACCTTTTCGGAAAAGGCTCTAGAAGACTGCGGCACTCAAGGCAAAGTGGCCGTAAGCACAATTCCACGGATGGGAGACGACCGTATAGCTCGCGCCCGGCGGCACCATAAAACTCAGGGTCCCGGTTTTGGCCCAGTTGGTGTTGTTGTTGGTGATGCTGCCCACCCACATGCCGTTTACATAAGCTTGCAAGTCATAATCGTTGCCGCCACAGGTAGAATTTTGTTCCCCGCCAGAGGCAATGACGAATAAATTACGTCCATAGGTGTTTGTCAAAGTCACCGTATTAAAATAACCGACACCATTATAGACGTAGGCAACAGGATTGGAGCCTAAGGCTGACCACGTTGACCCATTGCAGTATTGGATTTGTGATCCGTTCCAGCGCAAAGCCCCTGAACGGGCGGAGGAACAGGCGGATGCATCGTATCCGAGTTTTAGTCCTCCGTTCAGGTCAAGCCCCATGCCTGCGCCTTGATTATCGCCCATCTGAAAGCGGCGAGGGGAGCCGGTGGCTAACCGCAAAAAGCCTTCATGAACGCCAGCATTGTGGAATTGGAGCGTTGCCATCCGTCCAGTCGTGACGGTGTTTTCAGCAAACGCTGCCGTGTAATTGCCGCTGCTGCAACATTCGCTTGTGCCATCGCGTGAAGTGAGCGTTTTGCCTACAACGTCTAATTTGGCCGCAGGCGTAGTTTTTCCTAAAGCGGCGTTTTGAGAAGAATCCATAACCACAGGAGTCATGGATTTCCATTTACACGTTCCGGCATTGGCACAGTTCGGACTAGCGGAAGGGACGATCGCCAGACAGGCGACGATCATGGTCCTGTCGTCGCTGATTTGCGTGGTCCCAAGATCAGAGCAATTATAGCCCGGCATGTGGGTGGTTTCCGCGAGAGTCGAGGAACTATGCGCGAAAAGGAAGAGGCTTATAAGCCCAAGCAAAAGACGCGGACGCATGGAAAAACTTTCAAAAATACACTCAGCTTTCAGTCGAAGCTTACTAGAGCCTTTTCCGAAAAGGTTGTCGCCCTTTCTATTACCGGAAAAGGCTCTAACTCTTTGCTGCCGAGCAGATTCACGCGCTTAGTTTGTCGTCTAAGGACGCCAACCTAATCACGATCTGCTCTAATTATACATACAACTATGTAAAACTTTTATTAATCAACCTTTGTTTTTTTGCAGCTTAGAAACGGTTTTTATTGCGCTGCACCATAAGTGGCGGCATGTTCGGATATGTTTTTCCTTGTGTTTTTCTTGCTTTGTTAACGCGGTCGGCGTATGGTAGTCGCGCTTTCCTCGGGTCGGTCGAGGACGCGACGTCCTGTCGCTGGGTTCGGTCGGCTTTTCCTTCCCTGTCTCTCTTTATCCTAAGGAGTCTGCATCTCATGTCTAATATTGTTATCGTCAGTGCAACACGTACGGCCATCGGCTCTTTTAATGGCGCGCTTAGCGCTCGTTCGGCGGCTGAACTCGGCGGTGACGTGATTAAGGAAGCGATCTCTCGCGCCAAGCTCCAGCCCTCCGATGTTGATGAAGTTGTCATGGGGCAGGTTTTGTCCGGTGGCCTTGGTATGGGGCCTGCGCGTCAGGCTGCCATTGCTGCGGGCGTTCCGGCTGAAAAAACCGCCTATGGCGTCAACCAGATTTGCGGTTCGGGCATGCGTTCTATCGCTAATGGTTATATGTCGATCCTGTCCGGCAGCGCCGACATCATTGTCGCGGGCGGTATGGAAAGCATGAGCCAATCGCATCACTCCGCGTTTTTGCGTGGCGGTGTCCGGATGGGTAACGGCACCTTGATCGACAATATGGTCAATGATGGCCTGACCGACGTTTTCAACAAATATCACATGGGCGTAACGGCTGAAAATATCGCCGAGCAATACGGCATTACGCGCGAGATGCAGGACATCTTCGCCGTCGAGTCGCAGTTGAAAGCCGAAGCCGCAATCAAGGCCGGTAAGTTCGTCGATGAAATCGTGCCGGTCGTGATTCCGAATCGTAAGGGCGACATCACTGTGGCTCAGGATGAATATCCTCGTTTCGGTGCGACCGTCGAAGGGATGGCCAAGCTGAAGCCTGCGTTCAAAAAAGACGGTACGGTAACGGCGGGTAACGCTTCGGGTATCAATGACGGCGCGGCTGCCGTTGTGTTGATGACGGAGGAAGAGGCCGCCAAGCGCGGCTTGACACCGCTCGTTCGTATCGTTTCATGGGCTACCGCTGGCGTCGATCCGAAGGTCATGGGCCTTGGCCCTGTTCCTGCCAGCAAAAAGGCTTTGGAACGCGCCGGGTGGACCATTAACGATCTCGACCTTATCGAAGCCAATGAAGCGTTTGCGGTTCAGTCGATCGCGGTCAATAAGGATATGGGCTGGGATGTCGCCAAGGTCAATGTCAATGGCGGCGCCATTGCTCTGGGCCATCCGATTGGCGATTCCGGTGCGCGTATCCTCGTCACCTTGATCTACGAGATGATGAAGCGTTCGTCCAAGAAGGGCCTTGCCACGCTGTGCATCGGCGGCGGCATGGGCATCGCGATATGCGTGGAACGTCCGTAAGACATAAGGTGGACGTACCTATAAATGCCTGTCGTGCATATTGACATCATCAAGCGTCCGTTGGCGGCCAAGCGTAAGCTTGCGCGGGCTGTCACGGACGCTGTTGTTGATGCGTTGGGGGTATCGCCCGAAGCGGTAAGTATCGTTATTAATGAAATGGACCCCGGCCAGTACGCGGTTGCGGGTGCTTTGCGCGTGGATGCCGCTTCCGGCAAAGCGCGTCAAACAAAATCAAAATCGAAGTAAGGAAACGCAGACCCATGACAAGAAAAATTGAAAAGGCTCGCGTTGCTGTCGTCACCGGCGGCACACGCGGCATTGGTGCCTCTATCAGCGAAACATTGCATAAATTCGGCTACAAGGTCGCAGCGACCTATATGGGTAACGACAAGGCCGCTGAGGATTTTAAAAAGAAGACGGGCCTTGACGCTATTTTCAAATTCGACGTGGCCGATTACGACGCGTGTGCTGAAAACATTGCAAAGATTGAAAAGAAACTTGGTCCCGTCGATATTCTGGTGAATAACGCGGGCATCACGCGTGACGGGTTTTTGCATAAGATGACCCCCAAGCAGTGGCATGAAGTTTTGCGTACCAATCTCGATTCCGTTTTCAACATGACCCAGCTTGTCATCGGCGGCATGCGTGATCGCGGGTTTGGGCGTGTGATCTCAATCAGCTCCATCAACGGCCTTGCCGGAGCCATGGGCCAGACGAATTATTCGGCGGCCAAGGCGGGCATCATCGGCTTCTCTAAGTCCTTGGCTTTGGAAGTCGCCGCCAAGGGCGTGACCGTCAATGTGATTGCGCCGGGCTATATCGAAACGGATATGGTGCGCGCGATTGATCCCTCTATTTTGGAAAAGATTGTTGCCAAGATTCCTGTTAAAAAACTCGGAAATGTTGAAGGAATCGCGCGTCTGGTCGCCTTTTTGGCGGACGAGCATAACGGCTTTACCACCGGCGCGACCTTCAACGTCAATGGCGGCCAGTATTTGACATAAAAAAGGGCCCGAAATCAGACTTTAGGGAAGAGGGCGCAGCCATCATGCGCCCTTTTTCTTTGGTATAAGTTTTGGGGTGGTAACACCTTTATCTTACGATATAATCTATGGCTTATGGCTAAGGGGGATAGAATGGGGAAGCCTAAGCTTTACATGATTGCCGGGCCGAACGGTGCAGGTAAGACAACTGCGGCCCTAAAGCTTCTGCCGGATTTTTTATCCATCTATGATTTTGTGAATGCAGATAATATTGCTCTTGGCATTGATCCGTTAAAGCCCGAATCTCAAGCCCTTTTTGCAGCGCGGATTATGTTGGATCGGATGGATCATTTGATTTCCGGCAGGCAGAGCTTTGCCTTTGAAACAACTGGCGCAAGTGTCAGTTTTGCGCGAAAGATAGAGCAGGCTAAAAAATTAGGGTATGAGGTTGGCCTTCTTTTTTTATGGTTGCCGAGCGTTGACTTAGCAAAAGCCAGAGTTAAGCAACGGGTACAGCAAGGTGGACATCATATTCCTGAACCGGATATAGCAAGACGATTTGAACGAGGATTGCGAAATCTAATCCGTATCTATTTGCCCTTAACGGACGAAGCCAGCATTATTGATGCGACTCGGCCATTAAAAGGGACCGCAAGAATTATTGCAGAAAAAAGCAACGGAACTGTCCGTATTTTGAATGCCGCCATATGGCGTGATATGAATGATCAGGCAACGAAAGGGAACTGATATGCAAGAAGGAGAGGGAATAAAATTGTCCGAAGTGATTAAAGGCTTGGATGCTGCTAGTCTTGAGGCGATCCAAACTGCGCGTCGTACCGGTACCAAGCTTGCGATATGGCGTGATGGAAAGGTTGAAGAAATTACGCCTGACGAGGCTGAACAAATGATGGATATTTTTGATCAACCAAAAGCCCACAAAGAATAAAAAAAAGGGGGCTGTAATCCCCTAGCCGGAGGTCGTTATGCACCCCAAGATTCATACATTTCTTCTGGTCGTCGCGGTTTTTTTATTGGGCTTTATGGCCTTGCGGCCTTCCGGAACGAGCGAAAGCGAGCCTGCCAAGAAGAGCGAAACAGCGTTCGAGCGCGTGATGCGTACCCGCACGATCCGTTGCGCGTATGGCTATTGGCCGTTACGCTTTATGATGGACCCGGTGACGAAGGAATTAAGCGGAACGGATTATGAGATTATGGAGGAAATTGGACGCATCACCGGGTTGAAAATCGTTTGGGACAGCGAGTTCGCCGGTCCCGGCGTTATTCCGGACCAACTGGCGACCGGCAAACAGGATGCGTGTTGCGTCGGTCTTTGGTCGAATGCGCGACGCGCGCAACGGTTGGAGTTTTCTGTGCCTATAGATTATATGCCGCTTTATGCGTACACGCGCGAAGGGGATACGAGGTTTGATCATAACCTAGCTGCGATTAACGATGGAGCGGTTACGATTGCGCTTGCGGAGGGAACCGCGCAAAAAGCCGTCGCAGACAGTAATTTTCCAAAAGCAAAGCAAAATGCTCTTGCGCAGGATCAGTCATCGCAGGATGCCTTTCTTATGGTTGCGATGGGTAAGGCGGATATAGTTTTTTCCGATTCAGCCGGTGCTTATAATTACAATCTTCACAACCCGTCGCATAAGCTGTACCGTGTGCTTGGGGATAAGCCTATCAAAGTTTTTTCCAATGTGCTGACGACGGCAAAAGGAGAAACGGCGTTACGCGATTTGTTGAGTACGGCGTTGCAAGAGCTGCAAAGCGACGGCACCGTAGATCGTATTCTGAACAAATATGAAACTGAACCGGGGATGGTTTTACGCGTTGCTACGCCTTACAAAACGGGCGAGTAACTGGCTAGCGTGTTCGGCAAACAGCGCTTGGGAGGCGTTATGCAAAACAAGTTTCATACATTTCTTTTGGTTATCGCGGTTTTTTTATTGGGCTTTATGTCCTTGCGGCCTTCCGGCACGGGCGAAGGCGAGCCTGCCAAGAAGAGCGAAACAGCGTTCGAGCGCGTGATGCGTACCCGCACGATCCGTTGCGCGTATGGTCAATGGCCGCCGCTTTTTATGATTAATCCGACTACAAAAGAATTTAGCGGAACGGATTATGAGATTATGGAAGAAATCGGTCGTTTGACCGGACTCAAAATTGTATGGGCGAGTGAGTTTCCGGGCGTTGGTTCCGTTCCTGAGCAGTTGCAAAGCGGAAAACAGGATGTGTGTTGTACGGCGTTGTGGGCTAATCCAAAACGCGCGCAAAGGGTAGAAATGTCGTCTCCCGTTGCTTATATGCCGCTTTACGCTTATGTGCGCGATGGGGATACTCGGTTCGACAACCGGATCGAAGCGCTTAATGATGAAAATGTCAGGATAGCTGTGGCCGATGGTGGAGCACAAGTCCCTCTTGCTCAAACAAACTTTCCCAAAGCGAAGCAGTATAATATTCCGGAAGATCAGCCTGCCGTGGACACATTCCTTGCGGTCATAACGAAAAAAGCGGACGTTGTTTTTTCTGATCCTATGGCTGTTCATGATTATAACGAGCATAACCCTTCGCAAAAACTTCGTCGCGTATCCAGCGAAAAGCCCCTTAAAGTTTTTGCCAACGTGTTTGTTACGGCGAAAGGAGAATGGCAACTGCGCGACCTTCTCTCCTCCGCCGTGCAAGAGCTGCAAAGTGACGGAATGATCGACCGTATTTTGAAGAAATATGAGTCTGAACCCGGCACTTTTTTGCGCGTCGCCGCGCCGTATCAAAGCGGGGGATAAAAGAAACGCAAAATGAAACTTCAGGCTTTGGCGATTGGTTCGCGGCGACGGCAATGGGTGCGGCGCTATTGGGGACTGTCTTTTTTGATTGACGACGGTGTTTTGTTCGATACTTTTGCCAGCTTTAAGGTTCTTTCCAAAAAAATGGATGAAGCGCAAGTTTCAGCGGCCCAAATTACCAAACTGGTCATTTCCCACGATCATTGGGACCACACAGGCGGTCTTGAAGGTTTTTCCGCCCGACGCGGCGAGGGCGTGGAGATTTATTTGCCTTTTTCTGCTTCTTCCACGTTAAAAAATAAAGCCTGTAACTATGGCGCTGTCGTTTTTGACGGCGTTTCTCGACCGACGGAAATAGCCCCTAATCTTTTTTTGATGCCGACCATGGAAGGGCGTTTTGATGGAAAGATCATCCGCGAGCAAGCGGTGGTCGCACGCACAGCGCGAGGGTTTATTCTGATTGCGGGTTGCGCACATCCCGGCATTGTCGAGATGGTTCGAGAGGCCAAACAGCTTTTGAAGGAGCCCATTTCCGGTGTGATCGGCGGATTTCATCTGATGGACTCTGCAAAAGAAGAGATTGCTGGTTGCATTCATGATTTAAAGGGGGAAGGCGTAACTTTTGTTGCACCGACCCACTGTACCGGTGCGAAGGCGGAAAAGATGTTTCATGACGCTTTTGGTGCCGACTTTTACGAGGTAAAAGAAGGCGCGACGTTGATTTTTTCCTAGTCCCCTATTTGATAGGGCTTAGCGACCAGCAGATAGGATTCCAATGTGGGATCGTATTTGCGAAGGGCTTTCTCGATAAAACCGTTTTCGTGCAGGGCGCGGAGCGTCGCATCGACAACGTATTTAAAGTCATGCTCGCCGTGCGGGAAGGCCATCGTTGGCTGAATCCATGCTTTGATCGGGCGCGAGCGGATGAGTTTGAGTTTGCCGGGATTGTGCTCCATAAAGCCTTTGGCTGTTGCAATGGTTGAGATGGCCATGTCGGCTTTTTTTGTTGCCACGGCTTCCAGGGACATGGAGACATCGCTCATCTCCGGTAGAGAAAAGGTAGCGGCATGGGGGAAGATTTCCCGTGCGATAGCTTGTCCGGCTTCTCCGTCGATTACGGCAATTTTAACACCGGGCGTGTTGATGCTGTCGAAGGATGTGTCAAACCGCGTGTCGTCTGCGCGGACATAGGCATAGACCGGCGCGTAATCGACAGGAATGGAGAAAAGTGCGCCTTGCGCATGCGCGGCTGTTTCGACAAAGCCGGAGCACGCAGCGTCATAACGGCCTGTTTTGAAGTCTGCCGGAATGTTTTGGAACCCGAACCCAAGCTCGGTTGTCCATTCGATTTTCAGATTGAGTTGGCGACCGATCTCCTCGGTGATATCGACGATATAGCCGGAGAGCTTGCCTGTGTTCGGGTCTTTGATAATTTCCGGCGGGTATGGGAGATAGGCGCAATGTAGCACCCGTGTGCGCATCACGCGTTCATAGACGGTTTCTTGATGCGGTGTACGGGTGTTTGTTTGCGATTGGCCCAGATAATAGGCTGCGATCGCGATCAAAAGGATAGGGATTATCTGTTTGAAAAACTTCATTATCTGGCTCCATCATGGCTGGTGGATAGTATTATATTCACCGTTAAATATAATGCAAATTAACACCATTTATGTTATTATCATCGACATGTATCAAGATGCTTTTGACGCTTTGGGGAAGCTTGGCCTGAAACGGGACGAGGCTAAAATCTATCTGGCTTGCCTGCGCAGTCGGGAAGGCTTGTTCGTGCACGAGCTTGTCACGCAAACCAAGGTCAAGCGCAGTACGATTGATTTGATCCTGCGGCGGTTGACTTCCAAAGGGGTTATCAGCAGCGTCCGTGAAGGGGCGCGAAGCAAGTATTTGGCGGAATCTCCGGAGCGTGTCTTGTTTGAGGCGCAACGCAGTTTGGAGGATTTCCGTTCGGTCCTGCCGATGCTGATGCGGCTCGGTTCCGGCGGCGATCAAACGCGCGTGACCTTCCATGAAGGCGCTAAGGGGATTGAAGCGATCTACGATGACATTCTGCTGACCCTCAAAGCGTTGCCAGAAGAGGAACGGATCAATTACTGCGTTTCGTCGGGGCGCGAGATTGAAAAGTTGCAGCCTCGTTTTCGCAAACAGTTTATCGACCGTCGCATACGCGACAAATTGTGGGTGTATATGATTGCGGTTCGGGACGATCCGAACAAAACGTGGGCGAGCAGTCAAAAGGATTTGCGCTATACCAAAATGTTTGACGCATCGCGCTATCCGTTTTTTATCGAGATGAATATCTATGACGACAAGGTGATGTTTATCTCCACCTATAAACCCGTCGGCGGCGTTATCATTCGTAATAAAACCATTGCGTATTCCCTGCGCTCGTTTTTCATGATGACGTGGGATTTGCTTGGCGATCCGGAGCCGGACGCGGACGCGCTTTTGGCAAAGCGATCACGAAAAAGTAAGATGTAAGGGGACTGTTGTTGAGATTAGAATTTCAGCATCCGCAGTTCTCCGTGGTCGAAATGCTCTATGCCCTCAAGGGATTTCAGCTTGCGAACAAAGGCATTGGTAACGGGTAACAGAAGCGTCTCGTACAAGATTTTTGCTACGGACGAAACGACGATGATTTTAATCAAGGCGGAGACGGACAGGATTCCGGCGAACGCCATAATAAAGAACACGGCACTATCCACGAATTGCGCTACAACGGTTGAGGCAAGGGCGCGTAACGGGAAGTTGTCGGCATTCGACCAGACCTTCATTTTCGACATGATGTAGGAGTTTGAGAACTCGCAGCCCAGATAGGCTGTATAGGAGGCAATAACGACTCGCGGCATTTGCCCGTTAACGGCGGCAAAGGCTTCTTGCAATTTAAAGTCAGGAGCCACGGGTAATGCAATGGCAAGTTGCGTGAAGAACAAGAAAATCAATCCGCAAATAAAACCCATCCAGATCAGACGGCGCGTTCTGTTGAAGCCGTAAATCTCGGTCAGCGTATCGCCGAAAATGCAGGTGAGGGGATAGACCAGCACGCCTCCCGAAAAGGTGAATGGCCCGGCGGCAAAAAGCTTGGGAATTGTGATCCATGTGGTGATAAGCGCACAAATATAAAGACAGGCGACGACATCAAAATGTTTGGGATGCCATTCATGATCGGCATGGGTTTTCTTTAAGCTTAAATCGCGTTCAAACATGATGGGCTCCCTTATTAAAAACAGTCAATGAACTCTGTCTTCGATGATAAGGACGCAGGGGCGAAACTAAAAATGAAATATTTTCGATTATAGTTTTAATAACTATTTTTATGTTATATTATGCGTTATGGCTACTATTTCTCAGATTAAGGCCGCCCGGTTGCTCCTGAATTGGAAGCAAAGCGATCTTGCCCGCATCAGCGGGATGTCTCTGGCAACGATCGCCAATCTCGAACAAGGCAAGGGCATGCCGCGCGTCGAGACTCTGCGAGTCGTGCAAATGACGTTTGAGAAATTCGGGATCGAATTCATCGAAGACCATGGCGTAGATTTAAGGCCGGAAAAGTTTGACGTAAAAATCTGGCATGGCGATCAGGCGCTGGTCGATCTTTGGGCGGATCAGGACGAAACGCTGGCAAAAACAGGCGGAGGAGAAATCCTTCTGAGCAACCTCGATCATCAATATATGTACAAGCGGTTTAAAGATAAGTTGGAGGCAACGGTCCTGCGGCGGCCTTCACTTAATATGAGGTTGCGGGGGCTTGTCAAAGAAGGCGATTTGGTGCGCATTTGGCCGAATGAGGAATTTCGGGCTATCCCCGGCAAACTTTTTTCGGGATTAACGCCTGTTTTTATGTATGGCGATAAAACGGCCATGGTAAATTATAAGGATTCCCTCCGGATTGTGCTTATCCAGAATAAATCCATCACAGACAATTTCCGTCAGCAGTTCGAACATTTTTGGAAAAACGGAAAACCCGTCACGCGACCTATTTATATGCAAGCCGATCCCTTGGCCAAGAAAAGGCGTTAATGCTTCGGCATTCCCTGCGTTCGTTTTTCATGATGACGTGGGATTTGCTTGGCGATCCGGAGCCGGACGCTGATGCTGTTGTGAAGGAGAAAGCACGAAAATATGCGCTAAAGCGTATAAAATGAAAATATCGGACTTGGCGCATAAAAGTCGCAGTTCAAGAGTTGGGTTTTTCCAATACCATTTGAGATCAAAAAAATCGTCATACCGGCGCACGCCGGTATCCAGACCAAAAGCTTATTCATTGTTTCACAAAACAAAGCTTTCAATCTGGATCCCGTTTTGCGGGCGGGATGACGATGGAGTTATGCGTTAAGACTGACTTGGCGCATCATGAGAAGCGGTTTCATCAAAGGCATGTTGTGGGCAACTCTGTCTTTGATAAGCTCAGCCGTTCTGGCTTCTTTTCCTGTGGCTGCGTTTAGGTAGGCGGCTCCTTCACGGAAGGGGAGGTCTCTGACGGTTTTGCAAACGGTTTTCCACGCCACGGCTTCAGGTGTTTGGTTCAACTGGCTGAACAGGTCGTTATAGGCTTGGCTGAAGAGACAGTATCCCGGATTTTGGCGGGTCGTCGTGCCGGGGTGACATTTTTCATAGCTTTTCTCAAAGGCGTCAAGTTGCTGGACTATGTCTGGATGGAGTATGGAATAGCCTGAAAATTGGAGCAAGGAATCGCGGTTAAACCAACTGATAAAGAAACGGTGCGCTTGCTCAATCAACGTCGGTTGTCCGATGCGCGGCTCCTGTGTTGTGAAGCTGTCAAGTTTAGCGATAAGGCCGTCTGTGGTAGGGGCTGTCATGACGAGAGAAAACCGTTCTATATCCCGATCCTCGCGGTGGATGCAGGCAAGATGGTTTTGGAGCCCGAACGTCTTCAGCATTTGAGGAAGATAGCCGTCGGCATATAATCCGGTTTCCTGTTGAAGTTTAATCTGTACGGAGGGGGCAACGTGAGGTAGCGGAAGTTCAAGACACCAATCGCTTTTGCTGATGTTAGGCGGGAACCGCGCCTCAAAAACCCCATAGGGCCACGCTTCGTGGAGGGTAACGCTGGGAGGCCTTTTATTGTTGATGTGTGTGCTTTTGAAAAACAGAAGGTTTGCTTTTTCTTCAATTCGTGTTTTTGTTTCTCTTATCGTGGTGGTTTTAGGCAAAAAATTCTCCGGCCAAATACAGAAAATTGATAATATATTTTGAGTTGTGGCAAATCAATAGGGCGAGTGCAATGAAAAATGTCCAGACGCCACGTTAACGGTAATCGTGTGCTTCGCCCAATTTTTTTGAAGAAGGTTGTCGTCCGGCTAAGCCCCGAACCGGTCCTTGGCGGCGCGCAGAGCGCCGAAGATGGCGGCGGGGTCGGCGTCGATGGGAAAGCCGTTCTTTTCCAGCATCTTTTGGAAGTCCGGCTGATCGACGCGCAAGAAGGGGTTGGTCGCCTTTTCCGTGGCAAGCGAGACGGGCAGAGTAGGCTCGCCCTTTTTGCGAAGTTTGGTGATTTCCGCGACTCGGGCTTTTAGCGCCTCGTTGGCTTTATCAAGCATGACCGCAAAGGCGGCATTACGTTCCGTATATTCGTGCCCGCAATAAACTTGAGTATCGTCGGGAAGGGCACGCAGCTTGGTTAAAGAGGCCCACATTTGCGCGGCATTGCCTTCGAACAACCTGCCGCAGCCGAGCGAGAAAAGCGTGTCACCGGAAAAGACGACATTCAGTTCCGGAAAATAAAAAGAGAGGCTGCCTTCCGTATGCCCCGGCGTTTCGATGACTTGGCCGTGAAGGTCGGAGAACGTGACGCAATCGCCGTCATCCACACCGCGGGACAGGCCTTCGATTTTATGGGCTTCTTTGGCGGGGCCGATAATCGGTGCGCCATAGTCGCGTTGCAGCTTCAGATTACCCCCGGTATGGTCGGTATGGTGATGCGTGTTCAAGATCAGGGCCAGATGTAGGTCCTTTTTCTGCAGTTCCCTGCGCACGACATCGGCATCACCGGGATCGACAACCATGGCAAGGCCCAGCGCTACGTCGCTGACCAAGTAAATATAGTTGTCGGCCGAGGCCGGAAGAAGGTCGATTGAAAATCCCATCCTTCTAAAATGCCAAAAGGGTGCTAACATGCGGTTAATGAGGGAGCTGAAAAAAGATGGGCCTTGACGTCGTTGATTTACGAGAATTTTACATTTCGCCTTTGGGGCGAAAGGTTCGGGCTTCCTTGCGTCGAAAGCTGGGACAAATTTGGCCGTCCATGAGCGGCCTATCGTTGGCGGCTTTGGGCTATGGCACGCCGCTGTTACGGCCATGGTTGGGGCAGGCCGATCGTCTGATCGCCATGATGCCCGGCGCGCAAGGGGTAGCTTTTTGGCCGCGTGAGGGGCCGAATATTTCCTGTATGACGGATTTGGCGCATTTGCCCTTGCCGGATTGCAGCGTGGACCGGGTTGTCCTGCTGCATGCCTTGGAGGTTGCTGCCGAGCCGGAGGCTGTTCTTGATGAGGTCTGGCGTATTCTTAAGCCCAACGGGCAGG
>JBFWLD010000002.1:0-32686 GCA_050252315.1 Bdellovibrionales bacterium | reverse complement strand
AGGGCAAGGCTTTTTGTTTTTCGGACGCGATGGCCGTTGCGGTGAGGTCTATTCACAAGCCTGCCGGGATTTGTTGGAGTGCGTGCCTTCGGGGCGGCTCATCACGGAAGTTTTACAAATTCCCGAAGCGGATCGTTCGGATTTTATGGATTGGCTTGATGTGCTTTACCAGCCCGGTCATGCGCTTGGGTTTGAAGATGTCGTCCGGTTTTTCCCCCAGTTTTTCCCCCACAGTCAGAAGCGTCGCGTCACGCTGATCTATAAACCGATCAATGGGCCGGATGGCCATATTGCGCGCGTTGTATTGATTGCGACGGACCAGACAGAGGAATATGCCGCGCGTCAGGCCGCCAAGCGGCAGCAAAATTTTGCAGAGATGATTTGTCGTATTTTCAAAGACCGTAACCAGTTCCAATCAACGATGGCGCATGTACGCGATTTTTTGAGTTCGTCGGAGAAGGACGGAATCGGTCTTGCGGATTCGGTGAAAATTTTACGTCAGATACATACGCTCAAAGCCACGGTCAAACAGTTCAATCTGGTTGATTTCGGCGAAGTGATGCATCAGGCTGAAAGCGAACTGCGCGACGAAAGCGTGAATAGCGATGAGGTTTTTGTTAAGAAACTGAGGCATGTCCGGCAACGGATAGGGGATGCGCTGGCCCGCGTGACGGAGGAAGTCAGCAGTCTGATTGGCACCGAATATGAGTGGCGCGGCAATGTGCGTGAGATCGGTGAAGATGACATTTATGATTTCGCGCTAGAGATGCGGGAGCATCAGGTCGATGAAAGCGTGATTAAATCCTATCTAGATAAAATCGCGGCAGTTCCCATTCGCGATTGTTTCCATTCGTTCGAACGCGAGCTTCGCGAACTTGTCGGCGTGTTGGATAAACAGGTCAAGCCGATCAAGTTTGAAGGAGACAATCCACGCGTGCTAACGCGACCGATTCAGGAATTGATTTTTTCTTTGACCCATATCTGTCGCAACATTGCGGATCATGGGATCGAAGCGCCTGTGACGCGTATGGCCCGCGGCAAAGATGCTGCCGGACAAGTGATTATTGGGTGTTCGTTGATAAAAGATCCGGCTACGTCGGACGAGGAGCTTCAGATTCGGATTGCCGATGATGGCAACGGTATTGATCCCTCGCGTGTTCGAGCCAAACTGGCGGCCTTAGATCCGGAAGGCGACTGGCGATTCGAAGACGATCAAAGCGTCATACAGCGTATTTTTATTACCAATTTTACCACCAGCGAAAGCGTAACAAGCATTTCGGGGCGTGGGATTGGGATGGAGGCTGTTGAATCCGAGGTCCAAAAGCTTGGCGGGACGGTCAGTGTTTCCTCCGAACTTTATAAAGGGACGGTGTTTGATATAAGAATCCCTTACAAAGTGAAGGATTTTTTGCCAAAAAGTATTAAATCGTAATGGGTTATATGTTTTTTCTTAGCCTTGTAGCACCCTCCATGAAATTATCACAAAAGTGAAAGAAACGTGCTTTCATGGGGTTGACTTAGCCGGGGGGGTGCCTATACTGCGCTCCTCGGCCCCTTGTGGGGAGGCCGTGCCCGTGACGCTGTGGTGGTTCATGCTTTTATAATACCATCCAACGATGTGCTGTCTGGCCTCTTTACTTGAAAAGAAGGCGCCGGATGGCTTTTGCATTGGGTGAAGCTTGGTCCTAGAGCCTAGGCGCATCGCGGGAAAGTCCCACATGAGGTGGATCGCCAACAAATGAGTCGTTGAACTTATCGGCGGTCTGAAAGACTGGGAGTATCTTTAGCGAAAGTTGTAGGATACGTTTGGACCGGTCGCTTAAAAACTTAGGAGAGCCACGTGGCCCGTATTGCAGGCGTTAATATTCCGGCAGGTAAGCCTCTGCACATTTCTTTGCGTTACATCTATGGAATTGGTCCCACAAACTCGTTGGAGATTTGTGCGCGTATCGGGATTGACCCCGTCAAGCGCGTCAACCAACTGACCGAAGCCGAGTTGCTTCGTATCCGTGAGGACATTGACCAGAATTACAAGGTTGAAGGTGACCTTCGTCGTGAAGTTGCCATGAACATCAAGCGATTGATGGATTTGGGCTGCTATCGCGGCTTGCGTCATCGTAAAGGCCTTCCCGTGCGCGGCCAGCGTACGCACACCAATGCGCGCACGCGCAAAGGCCCGGCCAAAGCGATTGCGGGCAAGAAGATCGCAACCCGTAAATAAGGTTGACGAAGGCGGAAACGGACTTTCCGCTTTCCTCGTTATGGATGAAAACAAAGCCCGGTTTCGGGTTCGGATGTTAAAAGGATAAAACCAATGGCAGCAAAAGATCAAAAGGGTAAAGCCGGTACCCGTATGCGCCGCCGCGAACGTAAAAATATTGTGAGCGGAGTCGCGCATGTAAATGCAAGTTTCAACAACACCATCGTGACGATTGCGGATGCGCAGGGCAACACGATCTCGTGGTCTTCGTCGGGTTTGATGGGGTTCAAGGGGTCGCGTAAATCCACGCCGTATGCCGCGCAGATGGCCGCCGAAGATGCAGGCCGCAAAGCCATGGAGCATGGCATGCGCACGGTTGAGGTCGAAGTCAAGGGCCCCGGTTCAGGTCGTGAATCGGCGCTTCGTGCGCTTCAGTCCATCGGCTTCACGGTGACAACCATTCGTGACGTAACACCTATTCCTCACAATGGGGTGCGTCCTCCCAAGCGTCGTCGCGTTTAATTTTACGAACGTCGTTTTGGGGTATTTTTTATTTTTCTCGAACCAATGAGGTCGATCCGTGTTGCAAAAGAATTGGAAAGCGCTCATTCAAGCCAACAAACAGGTCTTGCCGTCAGACGATCAGAAGCGTAACGCATCGTTGGTTGTAGAACCGCTGGAACGCGGTTTTGCACTGACTTTGGGAAACTCGCTTCGCCGCGTGTTGCTGTCGTCGTTGCAAGGTGCTGCTGTTACTTCGATCCAGATCGAAGGCGTCTTGCATGAGTTCTCGTCTGTCCCCGGCGTGCGTGAGGACGTGACGGACATCATCCTGAACATTAAAGCGCTGGCGCTTCGCATGCATGTCGAAGGTCCTCGCAAAATCCGCCTGCGTGCGGAAGGGCCGGGCGAAGTCCTCGCTGGGCAGATCGAAACGGGCGCTGATGTCGAAATCATGAACCCGGATCTCGTGGTCTGCAATTTGGATCGCGGCGCTCATCTGAATATGGAAATGACGGTTGAAACTGGCAAGGGCTACATCCCGGCTTCCGCGCTTCGCAAGGAAGATATGCCGATCGGTTTGATCCCGGTCGATGCGTTGTTCAGCCCGGTTCGCAAGGTCGCGTATAAGGTTGACAACAGCCGCGTCGGTCAGGTCACGGACTATGACAAGTTGACGCTGAACATTGAAACCGACGGCTCGATCTCACCGGAGGATTCGGTGGCGGTTGCCGCTCGTATCTTGCAAGACCAGTTGCAGCTCTTCATCAACTTCGAAGAGCCTCGCGCTGCCGCGCCGCAAGAGCAAGCCGTTGGCGAGCTGCCGTTTAACCGCAACTTGCTGCGTAAGGTTGACGAGCTTGAATTGTCGGTCCGTTCGGCGAACTGCCTCAAGAACGATAACATCGTCTATATCGGTGACTTGGTTCAAAAGACGGAAAGCGAAATGCTTCGCACGCCGAACTTTGGCCGCAAGAGCCTCAACGAGATCAAGGAAGTTCTGCAACAGATGGGCCTGAGCCTTGGGTTGCAGATCCCGAATTGGCCGCCTGAGAATATCGAAGATTTGGCCAAGAAGCTCGAAGAGCCGTTCTAACTAAAATGGAGGGCAGGGGCCAAACGGTCCCTGAACTCTTTTAAAAGGGCCGGTGCTGACAAACAGGCTGGCCCAAACGCAATCGGTTCCTGCACGAACGTATCACAGGGGCCAGGCATCATAAGGAGGAAATCGCCATGCGTCATAAAATGTCAGGTCGTAAACTTAACCGTACCAGCAGCCATCGTAAGGCGATGTTCGCCAATATGGCCGCCGCGTTGATTAAGCACGAACAAATCAAAACCACCTTGCCAAAGGCCAAGGATCTTCGCCCGATCGTCGAACGTCTGATTACGCTCGGCAAGAAGGGTGGGCTGGCCAACCGTCGCCAAGCTTTCGCTATGCTGCGTGATGATGCGGTTGTCGCCAAGCTGTTTTCGATTTTGGCCGATCGGTATAAGGATCGCAATGGCGGCTACACGCGCGTGTTGAAGGCCGGTTTCCGTTACGGCGACGCAGCTCCGGTTGCTTTTATCGAGTTCGTTGATCGCGATGTTGAGGCCAAGGGCCAAGACAGCGGACCGGTTCAAAACGAAGTCCAAGAAGACGTTGCAGAGGCCGCTGTTTAAGGTTACTCTTTGACATCTTAAAAAATAAACGGGAGGGCCTTTCCATGCAGTTTAATCAAACTTTCGGAAAGGCCCTTTCTTTATGCCTTATCATAGGGGCTCTTGCCGCTTGTTCCGGCGCCGCCCACCATGCCGATACCTATACGGACTCAACGGGCGCCGTGATGTTCCTTGATAATCCTCAGGAAGCCTGCCGTAGTGCCTGCAACGCTGATTATGACCGGTGCATGTCCACCTCGGCGGCGCAAGAACCCGTCGGACGCAATGGCCAAATGACGGGCGTGCTCGGTGCCGTTGCGGATTGCAAGGCCGATTTGAAATCCTGCCTGCGTTCCTGCAAGTCACGATAAAATGTCGCGCGCGCCGGATGTCCTTGTAAAGCCTAACGACAAGGTCGGCATTTTTCTTGCGGTTATCGCCTCCGCCATTTTCGGCTTTTACCCGCCAGCGTCGCGCGCGGCCTATGCCGATGGCGCGAACGCGACCTTTGTCCTTTTTTTTACAACGATTGCCCGCGCGTTGATGTTGTCCGGCTTTTGTTGGGCAACGGGGAAACCGCTTTTTACGTCGCGTGAAAATACTAAACAATCGCTGATCGGCGGTTTTTGGCAGGGTGTCTCGGCGACAGGCATTTTGACGGCCTTGGTCTATCTGCAAGGTCCCATAGTCCTAACCATTCTGTACACGGCCACAATTATGCTGCTGTTCTTCATGGTCTGGAAAGGCGAGATGCAGTTCAAGCCCTATATCCTTGCCTCTACGCTTCTTGTTTTTGCCGGGTTGACCTATGTGCTGGATTTGTGGAGCCAAACGCCTGCCGTCAATTGGATCGGCGTAGGCCTTTCGTTGGTAGCAGCCTTTGCCGCGATGAACCGAATGTATGTCTATGGCAGCCAAATGAAGTACCGCAACCCAGCAGTCGTCGGTGCGGAAAGCTTTATCGTTGCGTCTTTTTGCGTCTTGCCGGTGGCGCTTTGGCAGATGCCCGTCCCGCCGCACAGCCTCGCCGGATGGGGCTGGACGTCGCTTAGCGCCCTTTCGCTGGGTATCGGCATCTTGATTATGTTCTATGGGATCGCCATGCTGGGAGCCTTCAAGTGGAGTCTCTTCATCAAGATCGAGCCGGTCTTTACTTCAATTTTTTCCGTCCTGTTTCTGGGGGAATATATGAAACCCACCCAGTATCTTGGCGTCGCGGTCGTCGTCGGAGGCCTCGCGACCTATCAGGTCCTTTCGCATTTAGAAAAGAAACCTGCTGAGGAAGCTGACAGCATGTCCTGATTCTATTTTTCAAAGGGGAGTGATTTTTTAACCATAACTTTGAGTTGAGGATGATTTTCTGATTTAGTAAGGTATGTTTTTATTCGATATAAGGATGTAGGATAATGACTTTGAAAGTGAATAAGTTCCGCACAAATTCCAATAATTATGTAAAATGTTTTTCGCGCTTTCAGATGGAGACAATGTCTTTGGGTAGACAAAGTTTTCCTTATGCAGCCCAGCTATTGTCCGGCGAACTATGCGAATGTCAAACAGGGGGTTCTCTTAGGCAGGATCTCCTTTTTTCTATTTTTGTTGAACCAACAGATTTGCCGTTTTTTCAAGTTTCTGCAATCCAATCCTGTAACTATTCTTTTGACCCGAAAGGGCGTTTGAAGCCCTCTGTCGAGGTGCGGAATTCTAAATTAGTCCTTCCGTTTGGAGATAGTGTTGGGGGGCATGTTCCTTCTATTTATGACTATGTTGAACTGAATGTGGTTGCTTTTGCTCGGAGTTTGTTGGGGGATGCTTTTAAAAAACAGGAGAAAGAAAGTTACCCCACATTACGTTGGGATGCTAACCGCAATGGACCGTTTGATTTGCCCATCGTTTGTTCTAGTCACGTTTTCGACATTTGTTCAATCCCGGCTGCGGGAGCGCCATGGTCGCCTGTGATGGGCAAGCTTACGAAAGAGATCGGGCAAGCGACCTCTGGTTCAAGGGAGAAACTTACGGAAGGTATTGTCTGCTTGTTTGAATCTGTTCGCGCGGTTTCCAATTATATGGCCGAGCGCCCAATTGCCAATGATCCGAATAAAGTCCTTATTCCACTTGTAAAAGCCGATCGGTGCACCCGCGGCTAATCTGATCTTTTGCCCTTGAATTTTCACAATTCAGGTCCAAATTATTGGCATACTTGCTTTTCATCGAACTTTTTAACAGAGGTCTCGAATGACGAAGAATATGCCGATGGGAGTGGTCGTTTTTGCGGCGCTTGCGCTTTTATCCTTTCCATCGTTGGCTGAAACGCAACGCGAAGTCCCGACATCTCCGGCACAGGTCCAGCTCAGCTATGCGCCGATTGTCAAAAAAACAGCCCCGGCGGTTGTGAATATCTACACGCAAAAATTGGTGCGCCAGCGCGTGATGTCCCCCTTTGTCATGGACCCGTTTTTTCAGCATTTCTTCGGCGGCATGCCGCAAGGCCTGTCGCGCCAGCGTTTGGAAAACTCGTTGGGATCGGGCGTAATCGTGAAACCGGATGGCTTGATCGTAACCAGCAACCATGTGATTGCAGATGCGGATGAGATCACGGTTGTTCTGGCAGACCGCCGGGAGTTCCCAGCAAAGCTTCTTTTATCCGATGACCATTCCGATTTGGCGGTTTTGAAAATTGATCCGAAAGGCGAAGCCTTGCCCTATGTCGCGCTTAAGGATTCCGATGATGTCGAAGTTGGCGATCTTGTGATCGCGATCGGCAATCCGTTTGGCGTCGGCCAAACCGTGACCAGCGGCATTGTCTCAGCGTTGGCGCGGACGAACCTCGACATCAATGATCTGAATTACTACATCCAAACGGATGCCGCGATTAATCCGGGCAATTCCGGAGGCGCGCTCATCACGATGGATGGCCGGTTGATCGGCGTCAATGCCGCGATCTATACGAAGGATGGCGGCAACATGGGGATCGGTTTTGCTGTGCCCTCGAACATGGTTTCCGCGACCTTGGCCGGTTTGTCGAAAGAGAAGGCGGATGGCGCAACCCAGCATGTGGCCCGTCCGTGGACAGGGATCGCAGGCCAGCTTGTAACGGCGGATATGGCCAAATCGTTGGGATTGGTTCGACCGATGGGGCTTTTGGTCAATGGGCTTATGCCATCATCACCGGCGGCCAAGGCCGGGCTTAAAATCGGCGATGTCATCACCAGCGTGAACGGCAAGCCCGTCGAAGACCCGGCAGCGTTTTCGTACCGTATTGCAACGAGCCCTCTTGGGGGCGAGGCCGATCTTGGAGTGGTTCGCAAAGGCAAAATGCAGATTGTGCGCTTACCTTTGGTTGCCCCGCCGGAGGACCCTGCGCGTCAGGAAACCGCGATCAAAGGGCGTAGCCCACTTGCCGGAGCCAACATTGTCAACATTTCACCGGCGGTTGCCGTTGAGTATGGTCTGCCGATAGACAGCAAAGGCGTACTCATCGTTTCCATTAGTCCGGAGTCTTCCGTCGCAGGTCTAGGCATTGGCAAAGGCGATGTGTTGGTTTCGGTGAATGGCGAGAAGATTGCCTCGGTCGAAGACGCGGTGGATGCGCTGTCTCAAAAAGCCAGAAGTTGGCGCCTGACCTTCAACCGCGCAGGCAGCCTAATGACGATTCTGGTTCGCTAGATGAGCCTTTTCTATTAAATCGCTTTGGCGCTGGACAGGAAATTTTGAACCTCGTCGCTCAGATGACGGGATTCTTTCTCAAGGGTTTCCGCAGCGTGGGACACATCATCCGCCGCCTTGCCGGTCTTTTCTGCGCCCTGGCTAACTCTAGTAATGTTCACGGTAACCTCGCGCGTTCCTGTTGACGCTTCTTGAACATTGCGTGCGATTTCACGCGTAGCTTCCCCTTGCTGTTCGACGGAGACAAGAATATTGGCGGAAATATCATCAATTTCACCGATGATTTCACCGATATTTTGAATGGCGCTAACGACTTCTTGGGTGGATGCTTGAATTTCCGTGACCTGTTGGCCTATTTCCTCGGTGGCTTTAGAGGTTTGGTTGGCCAGATTCTTGACTTCGCTGGCAACAACAGCAAACCCTTTTCCAGCTTCGCCTGCGCGTGCCGCTTCGATGGTGGCATTTAACGCGAGCAAGTTGGTCTGTCCGGCGATCGCATTGATGAGTTTGATAATGTCGCCGATTTTTTGTGCGCCTATGGCAAGCTTATCGACGATTTGACTCGTTTGTTTGGCATTGCCGACAGCTTTTTTGGCGATGCTGGCGGAGCTTTCAACCTGTCGTGAGATTTCAGAGACTGAAGCCGAAAGTTCCTCCGCTGCCGAAGCAACGGTCTGAACGTTGGCGCTGGCTTCTTCGGCAGCAGCGGCCACGGTTGCCGATTGAGAAATCGTGTCTTGTGCTGTTTCCGACATAACCAGAGCGGTTTGTTGCAGGTTAAAAGCGGAATTCTTTACCGTTTGCACAAGCGCTGAGGTTTGTTCGTCGAAACCGAGCATGAGTTCGTCAAGTTTTTTTCCGCGACGCATCCGTTCTTCGAGCAAAGCTTCCTGATAAGTAGAAATGGCAATATCCATATCAATCATGACAGCGCAATTAACCGCGCGAATGGTACGAGTCAATTTTTCCGGCGACCAGCGATAGGTCTTGGTAGCAAGATCGGTAAGGCAGCTCAGAACGTAATTGTACCCGCCGATATACCAACGCGGCTCTAAGCCGATTTTGTTGTGAATAAGACCGATACGATTGACGCTTTCATAATAATGTTCATCAAACGTGCCGGAAAATAAGCGTTCCCAATGCTTCTTTTGCGCTGTTTTCAGACGGGGGATTTGGGACCCCAAAAGCGCGCGAAGCGAAGGAACGCCGGACACATGGTCGTAAAACCCGTCCAGCACAGAGGTAAGATTTTTTTCGACGATGGGCCAAAAGTCATGAAGGTAGGCGCTTGTCTTTTCGTCGATTCGCATAAAAGCAAGACGTTCGCGCAAGGCGTCGGGGGAAGCGTGGGGCATAGAGATTCCTCGAAAAAAAACCGGGAAACTTGATCCCAGAATTATGGTTAATTAGCTCTTCCTTGTACAGACGAAATTTGGTTTTATATTTATCATTTCTGTCTCGTCACGCACGGTGTAGTATGCATTATGACCAACGCTGACTCTTTATTTGCTCAACCTGATACGCGACCGTTACCTGACCGCATGCGACCGCAGGTGCTTGCCGATGTGGTCGGCCAGTCTCATTTGTTGGACGATGCCGCGCCGATCGGACGCATGGTGCGTAATGGGCGTTTGGCTTCGTTGGTGTTATGGGGGCCGCCGGGCTGCGGCAAGACGACCATTGCCCGGTTGCTGGCACAAAGCGTCGGACTTTATTTCGATCCGGTTTCAGCGGTGGCGTCCGGCGTGGCCGATTTGCGCAAAGTCTTTGAAGCGGCCCGCAAACGTCGCGAAACCGGGCAGGGAACCTTGCTGTTTGTGGATGAGATTCATCGGTTCACTCGCTCGCAACAGGATGTGTTGCTCCCGTATGTGGAAGACGGGACGGTAACGCTTGTCGGTGCCACAACGGAAAACCCGTCCTTTCAGTTGAACAGCGCCTTGCTGTCCCGTTGTCAAGTTTTTGTGCTTAAGCGGTTGGATGAGGAAGCGATTGGGACTCTCCTGTCTCGTAGCGAAGCGCTGTTGGGGAAAACCCTGCCTTTGACGACCGAGGCGCGAGACTCTCTGATTGCTATGGCCGATGGGGATGGACGCTATGCCTTGGTGATGGCGGAATCCCTGCTGGAAAACGACCTCAAGGAACCGTTAGATAGCGCTGCCCTATCCAGCTTTGTTCAAAAGCGTGTCCCGCTTTATGACAAAGCCCAAGAAAGCCATTACAATTTAATTAGTGCGTTGCATAAATCGTTACGCGGCTCTGATTGCGATGCGGCGCTTTATTGGTTTGCGCGTATGCTGGATGGGGGCGAAGACCCGCGTTACATCGCGCGCAGGATGTTGCGTTTTGCTGCGGAGGATGTCGGTCTGGCCGATCCGCAGGCCATGCCTTTAACGCTGGCGGCATGGGAATCCTATGAACGTCTGGGCAGTCCGGAAGGCGAACTCGTGCTCGCCGAAGCTCTGATCTATCTGGCGACGGCTCCAAAATCGAATGCGTCTTACGTCGGGTATAATCAGGCTCGCGCTTCGGCGGTACGGAACGGTTCTTTGGCGCCGCCTAAACATATTTTGAATGCGCCGACGAAACTCATGCGCAACGAGGGGTATGGCGCAGGCTATCAGTATGACCACGACGCACCGGACGGTTTTTCCGGCCAAAATTATTTCCCGGATGGTATGCGCCGAGAATCCTATTACCGTCCGGTCGAACGCGGTTTTGAACGTGAAGTCAAAAAAAGGCTGGATTATTGGGCAACCTTGCGCGCTAAGCGCGGAGCCTGACCTTTCTTTTCTTCCTACTGACGAATTTTGTTCACAAAGCCTTCGACTTCGTGGCGAAGGCTTTCTGAGGAGCGCGAAAGTTCACTGGATGCCTCAAAAACCTCGTTTGACGCGCCTTGGGATTCCTTGGCGGCATGCGTAACGTTTACGATGCTGCTGGAAATTTCGCTGGTTCCCGAAGAGGCTTGTTGAACGTTATTCGAAATCTCACGGGTAGCCTCGTCTTGCTGACGCAGAGCTTCCGCAATGATTTTCGTGTTTTCGTCAATTTTTTCAATGATGCCGCCGATATTCCGGATGGCTTCAACGGAGTCGTTGGAAACCGATTGCACCGTGACGATTTTTCTCGAAATCTCTTCGGTGGCTCGACCGGTTTGGTTGGCCAGATTTTTGACTTCGCTGGCCACAACGGCAAAACCTTTCCCAGCTTCACCCGCGCGCGCCGCCTCAATGGTGGCGTTCAGGGCAAGCAAGTTGGTTTGTTCGGCAATATCCTGAATCAGCTTAACGACATCACCGATCTGCGTCGCGGCTTCGGAAAGCGTGGAGACGGTTTCATCCGTCTTTTTGACTTCACTGACGGCGCTGGCGGCGATGCGGGTTGAATCCTCGATCTGGCGGTTAATTTCGCTGATGGAGGCCGAAAGCTCCTCAGCGGCAGACGCGACGGTCTGGATGCTGCTGGAGGCCTCTTCGGTAGCCGCAGCAACCGTAGCGGTCTGACGGCTAGTTTGATCCGACATTTCGGACAGGTTTTTCGAACTGGCTTGAAGCTGCGTCGCGGCAGAGGCCACCACATTGACAATGTGTCCGACGCTTTTTTCAAAATCATCGGCAAGCGTGTTCATGGCCTTTTTCTTTTCTTCGGCGGCGTGGCGTTCGGCCTCGGCCTGTTCGGCCTTGAGCTTTTCGATTTGTTTGGCATTATCTTGGAAGATTTGAACCGTACGCGCCATGTCGCCGATTTCATCCTTGCGTCCTTCCATACCGATCACGACATTCAAATTGCCTTCAGCCAGTTCCTTCATCACGTCGGTGATTTTTTGTACGGGTTTCGAGATGCTACGACCAATGGCATAGGCGATAATGATGCCGACGAGCAGTAAGATAGCGACGATATACCCAAGGTCTTTAACTTCACTCGTCACATCGCGTTGGATTTGATCGGCATAAACGCCGGTTCCAACCATCCAATCCCATTCTGGAATTTTTTTGACGAAAGAAATCTTGGGTTTCTGAACCCCTTTGTCCTGCCATTGATAGTGGTAAACCGATTGGCCTTTGGTTTTAGCCAGTTCGATCATATCGGAAAAAATCTTTTTTCCATCCGGATCGGTGATTGAGCGAATATCCGTACCGTTCAGCTTCGTCGAAGTCGGATGCATCAACATGATGCCGTTCAGATCGTTCACCCAATAATAATTGTCGCCGTCATAGCGGATGCTGGAGAGCCTTTTAAGTGCACGGGCCTTGGCATCCTCTCTGGTTAGCTCCCCGGATTTTTCGCGGGTCTGATATTCCGCCAGAAGCGTATAGGCGATGTCGATCGCCGACTCGGTCCGTTTTCCATAGGCATGGACAAGGACACTGTTCAGCGACGTTGCACTGAGCGTTAAGACAAGAATCATCCCAAGCGCCAGTAAGACGGTCAGAATATTGATACGAAAACCGATTTTCACATTTGATAGCGGATTGGACATAGGCTAACCTGAGAGGAGGGATGAAAAGGAAGTATGGTTAATATAAAGAATCGAAAAGGCTAGTAAACAAAAATTTCGCACCTTTATATGAAAAAATTCCTTACCCTATAGTTTTTGTTACCCTTTTTGCATACATGGAGATTGCTCGAATGAGTTACAGCGTTACCTTTGCCGACCGCATGAAGCAGGTCAAACCCTCACCTACGCTGTCGATGACAGGGCGGGCGATTGAAATGCAGGCTGCCGGAGTCGATGTGATCAAGCTTGAGGCCGGAGAACCCGACTTTGATACGCCGCCCCATGTATGCGAAGCCGCCTGCAAGGCGATTGCGGAAGGAAAGACTCGCTATACGCCGGTGGACGGAACGCGCCCGCTTAAAGAAGCGATTGTCGATAAGTTTAAGCGCGAAAACGGCCTTGATTTTACGGTTGCCCAGATAAGCGTCGGGGCTGGCGGCAAACAGGTTCTTGCCAATGCGCTATTGGCAACGCTTTCCCGCGGGGACGAAGTCATTATTCCTGCACCTTATTGGGTTTCCTATCCTGATATGGTCTATTTTTGCGAAGGCTCTCCGGTTTTTGTCGCAACGCGTATGGAAGACGGCTACAAGCTGTTGCCGGAGGCGCTGGAGCAAGCCATCACGCCACGCACGCGTTGGTTGATTTTGAACTCCCCCAGCAACCCGACGGGGGCGGTCTATTCTCGTGCCGAGCTTCGCGCCTTAGCCGACGTGTTGATGCGCCATCCGCAGGTGATGGTGATGACGGATGATATTTACGAGCATTTGGTCTATAGCGCCGAAGGTTTTACGACCTTGTTGCAAGTCGAACCCGCGTTGGCTGAGCGGACCCTGACCGTTAACGGCGTGTCTAAGGCTTATAATATGACTGGTTGGCGTATCGGCTATGCCGGAGGTCCAGCCTCTTTAATCGGAAAGATGCGCGAAATCCAAAGTCACACGACAAGCTGTCCCAGTTCGGTCAGTCAGGCAGCCGCGTTGGCCGCTCTTACCGGGCCTCAAGAGTTTATTGCCAAACAACGCGCCGTTTTTGAGGACCGTCGGAACAAATTGGTCGAGGCCTTGAATAAGATCGAAGGGATTTCCTGTCCCACACCGGATGGCGCTTTTTACGTCTATCCCAGTTGCGTGGGATTGATCGGGGCCACCACGCCTGACGGTAAAAAGCTGGAAACGGATCTAGATGTGACGACCTACTTTTTAGAAAGCGAAGCCGTGGTCACGGTCCATGGCGCAGCCTTTGGGCTCAGCCCGTGTTTCCGAATTTCCTATGCAACGTCGTTGGACCTTCTGATGTCGGCGTGTGAGCGGATTGACAGGGCTGTGCGTTGTCTGAAAATCGGCGGAACCATTGCGTGACTGAAGATTTGAGAGGAAAGAAAATTGCCGTTGCCCTGTCCGGCGGCGTGGATAGCGCCGTCGTTGCCGCTTTGCTTCAAGAGCAAGGCGCGCAGATCATCGCCTTGACCCTCAAGCTGGAAGCGGACGATTTGTCGGAAGATGCGCAGCGCGTTGCGGCGTTTCTTGGCCTGCCGTTGCACGTCATCGACGCCGTCCAACCTTTTTACGAAAGCGTTAAACGGGACTTTGTCGAAACCTATCTGCGCGGGGAAACGCCGCTTCCTTGCGCCCAGTGTAACCGTTTTATCAAGTTCGGTTTGCTGATGCGTGAGGCTCAAGAGCGGGGAGCCCAAGCCCTTGCTACCGGCCACTATGCCCGCCGCATTCCGTTCAGCACCGGCACCCAACTCCACAAAGCCGCAGATGAAAGCAAGGACCAAAGCTATTTCCTTTTTGGTTTGTCGCCTGAACAGATCGACTTTTTGCGTTTTCCGCTTGGCGATCTGACGAAAGAGGAAACACGTCGTTTGGCTGAACGTTTCAATCTACCGGTCGCGCAGAAAAAGGAGAGTCAGGATATCTGCTTTGTCCCGTCGGGGGATTATGTCAGTGTGTTGGAAAAGCTGGCTCCCGGCGCGATCGAAGGCGGCGACATCGTCGATCAAAGCGGCGCGGTGCTGGGGCGTCATCAAGGCATCGTGCATTTTACCATCGGACAGCGTAAAGGCCTGAACCTTTCGGCGCGGACAGGCGACCATAACGAACCGCTTTTTGTCCTGCGCTTGGATGCCGAAAAAAAACAAGTCATTGTCGGTCCACGCGAATCCTTGGCCCAGCGCGAAGTTCGGTTGCGAGACATGAATTGGCTGATGAACGAACCTCTGCCGACCGAAGGGATGCCTGTCATGGTTCGTCTTCGTTCGGCCCAGCAACCTCAAGACGCTCTCTTGTTCCCGGTTGAAGGAAGCCCCCAAAAGGCCCGTCTTTGTTTAAAAGACCCTTCCTTTGGCGTTGCGCCCGGCCAAGCCGGAGTCTTATATAAAGAGTCCCGTTTGCTTGGCGGCGGGTGGATCGAGCGTTCCTGACACAAGAGTTTTAATGCCCAGATCAAAGGTCACCCCTTTTTTGCACCGCGCCTTTGTGCGTCCTTGGCAAAACATCACGCGCGCCAAAATTTTTATTTTGGGCATTCTAGCCTATACGGGCTATGGCGTGTTGTCCTTTGCTTTGAACTTTTCCTTGGCAGGGCAGGGAGCGCTGGATAGTGTTATCTATCAGACCTTTCGCATGGTCTTTATGGGGTGTATCTGCGTTCCATTCACGTTTTGGCTGTTGGAGCGTTATAAGTCACGCTGGCTTTTAGCGACGATCCAGTTAATCGCCGTTAGCCTATTTTTTGTGGATCGTACCTCGCCATGGTTGAATGGCTTTGCGTTTAGTTTTGCCTATTCCCCCTTTCTTACTTTGTATGCCTATCGCTTTGCTAAAAATCGCACGACTGATAATCAGGGGAATGAAACAGCGTTGAGTTCCTATATGTCCATGGCTTTCTATTCTGCAGGCCTTTTTATTGGCGGCTTGTCGTTGCAGTATGATTTTTATTTTACGGCCCTTGCGATGAGTTCCATTGTGGGAATTGTCGGAGCCTTTTTTCTTTATATTCCGATTACCGCGCGACAGCCTGTCAAACGCGCATGGAGGCTCATTGGGAAAAACAAGCCTTCGACGCGTATTACGGTCTTTGCCGGATTGTTTAACGTGATGGTCGAAGGCGGTCTGCCGATTTGGATGAGGGCTATCGGGATTTCGCCGCTTGGCGCAGGGATCAATATGTCGGTGCGACCGATTATTGGTATGGCGCTCACCCCTCTGGCCGGATGGCTTATCCAAAAAGGTGGATTCAGGGCCGGACAACTCGGAGGTTTTTGTATGCTTCTCGGCTGGTGCTTGGTCGGCATCGGACATTTTTATATCTGGGTGCTGTCATGGGGACTTGCCGTTTTGTCTGTCGGAATGGCATTGCTTAACCCTATGGAAATGGGGCGCTGGTTTAAGCGCCGTTCGTCCGCCGGGATCGTCGCAAGAGAGTTTCTGTATTGCAATGGGCGAATTCCGGCTTATACCGCAGCCATTATCGTCAGCTTTTTTGCACCGGTAACCTATCCTCTTTTAGGTCTAGCGATCAGCGGGCTGTTTATGCTCAATGTCCGTCCGAAAAGAAAAGGTCTGGCTTTTCTACGTTTTATCGAGGATTGATCCTTTTTTCTGTATGGTAAAAAAGGGTTCAAAGCCCCCCTTTTAGCCGATAAAAGCTTGACTTAAGGGGGCTCTTTCGCGTATCTCTCCACTCTCACACGACCGCAGGGTGGCAGCGTAGCTCAGCGGTAGAGCAGGGGAATCATAATCCCTTGGTCGGGGGTTCAAATCCCTCCGCTGCTACCAAAAATCCTTTAAGAACGGGCCTTTGGCCCGTTTTTCTTTTTCCAGACATCCGTGTTTACCGTGTGCTTATCGACAGCGGGAGGCGTGTAGCGGTAGAATAATGCAGAAAAGATCGGAATTTGGGCGCGAAAATAGCTGGGGGTAAAGAATGAAAGTCGTATCGTATAAAAAGCTTGAGCAACGCGTGCCAGAATTTTTGCAGCAGTTCTTTGAACCAGAGGCTGCAGAAAACTGTGCAGAAGTGATGCTATACGCCGAACGACGAGGCATTGATGGGCAAGGCTTATTGAAGCTGATTGGCACAACCCCTTTACAAAACATTAAACCAGTTATGCCGATTGAGGTGCAGCACCAATCGGTTTTGTCAGCCCGCCTATTGGGCAACCGACAGCCTAGCTTTTATATAGCGCAAAAAGCCACTCAAGTTGCGATTGAAAAAGTCACCTCAAGCGGAGTAGGAATAGTCGGAGCCAACGGCATTTTTAGCAGTGTGGGGGCGTTAGGGTTTTATGCCGAGAAAATCGCGCGACATGATGCAATAGCCATCGTTATGGCTCGCGCACCGGGTACTATTGCCGCCTTTGGGGCTAAAACGCCACTTTTCGGCACCAACCCGTTAGCCGTAGCTTTCCCGACAGAGGATGGGCCTTTCGTAGTTGATATGGCGACATCAGCTATCACTTGGTATGAATTGGTGATGGCTAAGATGCGCGGTCAAAAAATACCAGACGGTGTCGCCATTGATAAAAACGGTGACGTTACCACAGATCCTGTTGCCGCTATGGATGGCGCTATCCTGCCTTTCGATAAATCATACAAGGGCTCTGCCCTGGCCATGATTGTGGAGATGATGGCGGGACCTCTTTCAGGTTCGACATGGTGTGATTTTGAAACCTTTGATAAGGATTGGGGGCTTTTCATTCTGGCTTTTAACCCGAACTTGTTGGTTGATCTGGCTGAGTTCAAGCATAATGCCAGTGACCTTTTACGCATCGTCAGGGCACAAGAGATGGCTGATGGAAGTAGAAAAGTGCGCTTGCCCGGCGACCGTAGTCGTGAACACGAACGCAGAATCTTGGAAACGGATATGTTGGAACTTGACGACGAAGTTGCCATCCTTCTTGGACTTGAATAGCGTACGCAGGCTACAGAAACGCCAAAAAATATCCGCAATTCTTTGATCGTTTTATAAAGCGATAGCCTGAACCTAGAGCAGATCGTGATTAGGTTGGCGTCCTTAGACGACAACCTAAACGCGTGAATCTGCTCGGCAGCAAATAGGTAGAGCCTTTTCTGGCAATAGAAAGGGCGTCAACCTTTTCGGTAAAGGCTCTAGCCGCTTATCTGTATAGGCTGGTTTTCTCGTGCATACACCGATGCACTGGCTTCTCCAACCCTAATCCTGCTGATTTTGTGAAGGATTTGATGTCTGCCTCAAGGGCAGGGTAGCGGTTTGCCGTTCGCGGATTTTGTATTTCAGGCACCGGTAAACGCCATAGGCGCTGATTGAGGCGACAAGGGCGTTGACGACAAAGGCGGACAGGTTCCATTTGTGGAGCAGGGACAAAATGATAAAGCAAGACCCCATGAAATTGCCAAGCGAAAAGGCCATACGTTTGGCATAGTCCCGTTGCCATTGCAGACGGGCATAGTTGCCCATGGATAAACAAACCCCGGCAAGGCCTATCAGATCATAAAAATCGACCATAGGCGTTACCCATTCCCGATCAGAATACCGGCCAGAATGACCAAAGCGCCGCCGAGCACGACCTGAACGAGGGCGGAGTGGAACGGCGTCTCCATGTACTTCCAGCGGATCCAGCAAATTGCCCATAATTCAAGAATGACGAGCACGATAGCAACGCCGGTAGCGGTCCAGAAATCGGAAATCAGATAGGGCAGGGTGTGTCCCAAGCCGCCTGCTGTGGTCATAAGACCACAGGCCGTGCCTCTCACCCATGGCTGGCCGCGACCGGAAAGCGCGCCGTCGTCAGACATAGCCTCGGTGATGCCCATGCTGATACCCGATCCGATGGAGGCCGCCATACCGACAAGGAAAGCGTCATGGGATTGATGGGTGGCAAAGGCGGCGGCAAAAATCGGCGCCATGGTGGAGACGGACCCGTCGATCAGTCCGGCAAGTCCGGGCTGCACGATTTGCAGCAGGAAAAGACGGCGCGCACGGTCGTCCTCTTTTTCTCGTTTATCGGCGGGCAGGGCTTTGCGTTCAGCGGCTTCGGCGCGGGCGGCATGGCCGCTTTCTTCCAAGGCTAGATCGCCAAGCAATTTGCGGACATCGACATCGTGTGATCGCTCGGCAGCCTTGGAGTAAAAATTATAAGCCTCTACCTCCATCATTTCGGCCTGTTGGCGCACCGTGTCAATACGGAGCGTTTCAAGTAACCAAATCGGGCTGCGTTTCATAAAACCGCGAACGTCCTGACGGGTGATATAGGGCATGCGTTCGCCGAACTTGGCGCGATATAGATCGAGCAGCCTGTTGCGGTGACGCTGTTCTTCCTCGACCATTTCGTCGAACATTTTAGCGGTATCGGGAAAATCATCGCGCAAACGGTTTGCAAAGTTCATGTAGATGCGCGCGTCTTCTTCTTCGCTAGAAATCGCGAGGGCCAAGACTTCATTTTCTTTCAGTTCGCTAAATTTTTTCATAGGTGTTTTCCTTACATGGCTTGGGCGTTGATATAGGTTTGTTGCCACTTGCGGTTAAGAACGAAGATAAGGCCGGTTAAGCCGACAAGAACGAAAAGATAGAGATAGGTATTATAGAACATAAGCGGCGTCAGCGCAAAAAGGCCGCCGATGCGTCCGATTGCCCAAAAAGTTTCGGTCCAGAGCATAGAGGCATAACTTTGCATTTCATAAAGACCGGTCATCAAGCTGCTGTTGGCAAAGCGAAGGCCGATACCGTATAGCATAATAAAGGCAAAAAAAGTAATTCCGTTCGGCGGCGCACAGGCCAGCAGAACCCACGCCACTCCAATAAGAGCAAGGCCGATCGCATAAGCATGACGACGATAGGTGTGGGCTACGGTCCCAATGAAAGGCGAAATTACAAACATCACGGCAAGCCGCGCGATAAATACGGTCGCCATAATCGTCGGCGAAAGGCCCATCAGATACATCAGACTAGCGATGGTCAGGCTGGGAATGTCGTAAACGCTTTGCGACAGGATGCGACGCGCCATATAGGGATTGAGCTTGATGATACGTCGGCATTCGCCGATAAAGGCGCGCATGCTGTGCTGACGAATGATTTTAGAGGCGAGTAAAAGACACAAGGTGCCGAGCGCCATGCCTGCCAAAGCCAGCCCATTGGCCATGCTTTCGTTTTGAATTTCCAGATAATAGCCGCTTAAAGCCGAAGCGATAACCGCTGCGCCTGTAGTAATCAGCATGCTCAACGTCACTTCATAGCCGCGATTTTCCTTGCTGGTGTTTTGAACCATGGCTATGTGATGAACGCACCAAAACGGCGCTAACAAAACGCCGCTGATTAGTCCCAGAAGAACCGGACCCACGCTTATATAAATATAGGCCAGCATGGAAAGGAGTTGCGTCAAAAAGATAAACGCTCGCCATGCTACGCCGTCAAGTGCGCTGAACCCCATGTAAAGCAGAGGCCAGTAAACAAAACCTGTCAGGATGAAGGCTCCCGCAAAATAGGCAAGAATATCCCAATATCCGGCGGAAGCAAGATCATAGGTTGAAACGGTGAGGACCAGATTATAGCCGAACAACCCTAAAAAGGTGCCGAGGAAAACAAGGTTCCGGCGCATATCCAAAAAAGGAAGAATATAGGTCCGGACAAAAGCCGAACGCTGCGCGTCAGAGTTCATGGCAAACCTGTATGAAAGCGCTGATCTTAAGCGGGTCCTTTTTGCCGTCGGTTTCCACGCCGGTGGAGACATCCACAAAGTCCGCCCCGGATTTCTGAACCGCCTGAACGACATTTTTAAGACACAGCCCACCAGCCAGCAGCCACGGTCGTTTCCACTTTCTTCCGGTCAGCAAGGTCCAATCGAAACTCACGCCCGCCCCACCGCTGGAGCCGTCGGGAAGCTTGGCGTCGAACAGCAGCAAGTCGGCAACATCCTCATACGCCGGAACTTTCTGCAAATCTTTTTCGTCCGCAACCGCAATGGCCTTCATGACGGGAAGTCCGGTCCGTTCTCGGATAGTGGCGACGCGTTCGGGCGTTTCGGCACCATGCAGTTGGATCAGTCCGAGAAAAGGCGATAAAGCCTCGACGACCGCGTCAATTTCCGTATCCTTCGGATCGACAAACAAGGCCGTAAGAACGATTTCGTTGGTTCCGGCAGTCGGCGGCGCTTTGACAAAACGACATAACGCCGGATGCGGCAAACGCATCAAAAGCGCCTTGGCCTGTGCCGGTTCGATAAAACGTTTGGAGGCAGGCACGAAACCAAATCCGATCAGAGAGGCTCCGCTTTCAATAGCGGCGTGTAAAGCCTCCCGATCGGTTATGCCGCATATTTTGGCGGCAACGCTCATGCAAAGATTTCATCGTTGATACGACGCGCTGCTTCGGTCGGATCATCGGCCTTGGTGATCGGGCGCCCGATGACAAGATAGGTCGCACCCGCATCAATTGCGTCGCGTGGCGTCATGATACGTTTCTGATCGTTGGCAGCGGCCCACGCCGGACGAATGCCGGGGACCATCAAGACCATATCCGGTCCCAGAGCCTTACGCAAAGGCGCAACTTCGGCAGAAGAGCAAACAATCCCATCCAGCCCGCTGTCCTTAGCCAAAAGCGCCAAACGTTCAACTTGTTCGGTTGTGTTGGGATGTTGACCGACTTTTTTCAGATCTTCTGTGTCAAGGCTGGTTAAAACCGTAACGCCGAGCAGCTTAGGCCGTTTCCCCTTGGCCTTGGCTGCGGCCTCGGCGGCAGCCTGCATCATGGCTGGCCCGCCGCTGGTGTGGATCGTGATAAAATCCGGTTCGATCGGCAACAACGACGAAATAGCGCCCGCGACCGTATTGGGAATATCGTGCAGTTTAACATCCAGAAAAATGTCCATCCCGAACCCTTTAAAAGGCACCACGCCCTGAGGCCCGTTCGACATAACATATTCCAGCCCGAACTTGAGACCGCCAACACAGCCTTTCAAATGAGAGGCCAGCGAAACGGCTTGGATAGCGTCTGGTGTGTCAATAGCGCAAAAAATGGGGCTTTGGCGGGTCATGAAAAATCCTTTCCGAACCAACGTCGTTTTTTAGAAGAAGGGCGCGAAGGTTCTTGGGTGTTAGAAATCGTAGGATAGCGACCGTTGTAAAGCATTGAAGGTGCAGAAGAAAGAGGTGTTTTCTCGTCGGTCTTTTTTTGAAGAGCCGCGAGCTGTTTACGAAGGCTGCGCGCCTCCATGCGGCTACGCAGTAGCGGGACGGAGCCCACCATTCCGCCCATAACAAAACCAGCCAAAAGCAGCCCCAGCGCCAAAAGAGAAACCGGAATGGTGACCTCGAGGTCGAAAGGCCAAAAACTGATAGGCACGCGGAAGCGGTTTTGTAGGGCAAAAACGATTACGACCAGAAAGATAGGGAGGTTGATAAGCCAAGTCAAAAAGCGCATAAGCCAAGACCTTATGGTTAAAGGATTTACGTTACTATAGCCGTCTTTGAGCCTTTCGTCCAAGTATCTCGATTTTTGATGAAAAATCGGGTAGCGCCGGAGGAAAAAATCGCCTAAGGTGCCGACCTTTCCGACCTTGCGGACCCGTAGCTCAGCTGGATAGAGCGTTGCCCTCCGAAGGCAAAGGCCGGACGTTCGAATCGTCTCGGGTCCGCCATTTTTCTAAATCAGTGCTTTTCGATAGCAGGAGCCATGGTGATCAAGCCGCGTGAATAGCCGACGGCACAAACCGCTTCAAGCAGCCACTCCTCCGAAGGCCCCTCGGAACCATCCAGAGGAATAACGTCATAGATAATCATGTTGAGATCTTCATCGTAGTAATCAGGCGTGTCGATCTGTTCGATGAGTTCGTCGTTCAGGGTCCACCGGGCTGTAAATCTGGGATAGCCCAAATGGACGATGTGACCGGATTCCTCGGATAGTTCGGGGTCGAAAGGAGAAATACCAACGACCCATAAAGGCCGCGTTTGTATTTTCTGCTTTTTGTCGGAAGAGACAATCGTTTCTTCCGTGTGTTTAAAGCGATAAAAATCAAGGGAAAAGAAAGAGACGTTATTAAGGCGGCAACGCGTCAAGAAAGGATGAAGCATCGTGGATATTCCCAAGTTGTGTGCAGGTGTAGGCCGAGGAGAACACCATGCAAATTATGTGATGTAAATCTTTTTATTACGCTTTGGGACAAAGATATAATAAGAAAAAGGATAATACATACAAATGTAGGGGTATTAGGGTGTATAGTTACTATTGTCTTGGAATCATAATAGCAATGTATTAGTCTGCGAGCACGTTAATTCCAAATATTGCAAGCAATCGTGTTCACACATGGATCTGACCCAGTTCATTTCTAGCTCAAACGAGGCGAAGAGCGCAGAAGAACTCTATACCTTGCTTGAGCAAGCCCTTTTTGACGTCTGCGGCTACGATCGTGTTTTGTTTAGCCTCATGTCGGACCACCCCAGCTTGGGGCTAAGGGAAGGGCACGGGGTAATGCGTAATTACCCGGACGGGTGGATGAAACATTATGTTGAAAAGGGATATGAGTATATCGACCCTGTGCGACGTTTTGGTTTTCGTCATGTGGGGCCGTTTATCTGGGACGCCTTGCCGTTAGTTATGGATCTTACGCCCCAGCAAAAAATCTGCATGCATGAATGTTGTGAGTCAGGGTTTTACAATGGCGCGGCAGTATGCCTGCGCGGGCTGACGGGAGAACTGGGCGGCATCGGCGTTGCGAACAGTACGAATGATGCGTCCGACAAACCGGAAGACGTCCGTTATAAGCTAGGGCTTTTTAATGCGATTGCGCAGCAATTTTACGTTGTGTTTTGCGCGGTGCATGACAAACGTAAAGGCATGGATGACTATCGCGTGGTTTTAACCAGCCGCGAGATAGAAGTTATCCGTCACATGGCTCGCGCGAAAAAAGACGATTGCATCGCACATGATATGAACATGAGCCGCCACGCCGTAGATTTTCATGTACGCAATATCCTTAAAAAGTTTAACGCGCCCAATCGAATGTATGCGGTAATGCGGGCGGTAAACAGCGGGATTCTGGGCTTGGATGAGGCGGTGTTTATTCGTCGGTCGTCCAGATAATAGCGGGCTCGTCAGGCTCGTAAAGTTGCCCCGACATACAGGGCTCAATCTTAGCCTTACCGCCATGGCCGCATCTTTTGATATATTCATGGCGGAAATAATCGACAATAAAAACGCGCGCCGCCTGAGCGATAGACGTCTTGGGAGGTTTAGCTTGCCATATCCGTGTCCATAAATCATCTTCAGATAGGGCCTCTCTGCGTGCGATTTCCTCCAAATCATTCCAAAGACAAGGCTCAAGGCGTAGTAAGAGTTGATGTGTGCCTGCGTTAATTTTTTTGCTTATTCTTTTTGGGGTATTCATTTTCTTCTCATGAGGGTCGTAATCCTGAAAGCTTAGGAAGCCAAGGCTTCGGTGGTTTCGGAGTCCAGCTCAACGCGCAGCATGTTTTGGAGAACGGGCGAGGTAATCCCCGTTGTCTGCCGAACGCGGTACAAAGCTTCCTGAGAAACGAATACTTGACCGGCGCGAGTTTTCAGACCGTCGATGAGCCGCTCTTCACCCAAATAATCCGCGCCCCATCCGGATTGGATAAAAACGCGCCGCCAGATATAATTCATCATCACGCCAATATATTTTTCGATACCGTTGGCAAGGCCGAATTCCAAATAGCCCAGAATGATTTCCCATTTAATGCGTTCGCGCAGCTCGCCGGACAGGTTTTTTTCGATGCAGATACGCGTTCCTTCCCAGATGCGTGAGTCATGCGGCAAGGGCTGATCGGACATTTGCGGCCAAAGGTCAGCCAGCATATAAGGGCGATCCGTCGGATTAAGTCGAGAGCTGCCACGAACGATGCCGTCTTCGTCAATCCAAACCAGATTGACGGTCGCCAGCGTATCGTATTGATCGTATTCCATACCTTTATAAACGGGAACGGCGTAACTCTGGCGTTCCTTGAATTGTCTGAAACGTAGTCGATAGAGTTGAGCCATCGCATCGCCGTATTCATGCGCATTTTCTATATTTATTGCGTATAGCATACCTACACCTCCCAAAAACCATGAGAGGAAATTAGGAGAAATGAGTCTGTTGTCATAGCTACGAATAGTCGTAGGGATAGCTAACGTATTCATAATAAACGCAAATGTAACGTTTGGTGCAATGGTATGTATTTTTAGTTTAACGACAAAGTAAGGATTCCTTTGCATAAGGAATTCATCCTTATGTTATTGGGGGAATCATGTTCGACCTTGATCCTGTGCTTTTGGCGCGCATACAGTTTGCCGCGAATATTACCTTTCACATTGTTTTTCCATCCACGACGATTGCTTTGGGATGGATCCTGTTTTATTTCAAACGTCGTTACGTTAAAACGCGAAATGAAGCGTGGATGGAGTCGTATTTTTTCTGGACGAAGATTTTTGCGCTGTGTTTTGCGTTGGGGGTCGTGTCCGGGATCACCATGTCGTTTCAGTTCGGAACGAACTGGCCGGGGTTCATGAATACGGTGGGAAATATCGCCGGACCGTTGCTGGGGTACGAAGTTTTAACCG
Organism: Bdellovibrionales bacterium; assembly: GCA_050252315.1. Taxonomy (GTDB): domain Bacteria; phylum Pseudomonadota; class Alphaproteobacteria; order UBA9219; family UBA9219; genus UBA8914. The sequence continues at coordinate 7,619 of JBFWLD010000002.1, read as the reverse complement.
CCTTTTTCCTCGAAGCCACGTTTTTGGGCATCATGCTTTTCGGCTTTAAGCGTGTATCGTCTTTTGTCCATAGCCTATCGACATTCCTTGTCGCCGCAGGTACGACCGTTTCCTCTTATTGGATTTTGTGTCTAGACAGTTGGATGCAAACGCCGGTCGGATATGAAATGATTAATGGTCAGGCCCATGCAACGGATTGGTTCGCTATTTTGTGGAACCCCTCCATGCCGTACCGGCTGACGCATATGCTGTTGGCATCGGGGCTGACAGCTTCGTTTTTGGTGGCAGGTATTTCCGCTTATCGGTGGTTGCGTAAGGATCGAGGCGAGGCTGTGATGAACGCGCTCAGAACCGGCGTGTATCTTGCGGCTCTGCTGATCCCGATCCAAGTCTTGGTTGGCGATGCGCACGGGATCAACACGCTGGAACACCAACCGCAAAAAGTCGCGGCTATGGAAGGGCTCTGGCAAACAACCAAAGGCGCGCCGCTGGTTTTGTTTGGCTGGCCGGATGAAGAAAGCCGCTCCAACAAATTTGCCATCGAAGTCCCGAACGTGTCGAGCCTGATCCTGACGCACGAGTTGGACGGCGAACTCAAAGGCCTCGACGAGTTCAAAGACCGTCACCCACCAGTAGCCCCGGTTTTCTGGTCGTTTCGTTTGATGGTTGGGCTTGGCGGTTTGATGTTTTTGACATCCTGGTTGGCCGCATGGACGCTTAAGAGGAAAGGCGACCTCACGCCGCTCTTGGCAAAGGCTCTTGTCGGCATGACCTTTTCCGGATGGGCGGCAACTATTCTGGGCTGGTTTGTAACGGAAATCGGACGCCAGCCCTGGCTGGTTCAGAATTTGCTGCTGACGGCGGATGCGGCCTCCAAAGTGCCGCCGCCGATGATCGGTCTTACGCTCATTGCCTATCTTGCGGTTTACGCGGTTTTAACGGTCGCCTTTCTCAAGACGCTGTTCCATATGGCAGATAAAGCTTCGGCTTAAAGGAGAAACAGGATGGAAATCTTCGATAACGGACAATGGTTGCCTTTGGTTTTTGCGGCCTTGATGGTGCTGGCTTTGTATGTGTACGCTATCCTTGACGGATATGATCTTGGGGTCGGGATTCTAGCCAGATTTGTGGAAAGAAAAGAGCGCGACATCATGATCGCCTCCATTGGTCCTTTCTGGGACGCGAATGAAACATGGCTTGTGCTCGCCGTCGGAATTTTGTTGATCGCTTTTCCTCAGGCGAACGGGGTGGTCCTAACTAATCTTTATTTGCCGGTTGCCTTGATGCTGATCGGCTTGATTTTGCGCGGGGTTGCTTTTGACTTTCGAGTCAAAGCCAAAGTCGATCATCAGGAACGCTGGGATACGGTTTTTTCCGGAGCCTCTTTCCTCGTGGCCATTTCCCAAGGTTATATGGTCGGGTCCTATGTCTTGGGCTTTTCGCACGATTGGGTGTCATGGCTGTTTTGTCTGGTCGTAGGACTCTCGGTTGCCGCTGCCTATGTGCTGATCGGCTCGTCTTGGTTGTTGATGAAAACCGAAGGCGCGTTGCAGCAAAAAGCCGTAGCGTGGGCTTCGCTCGGCTTGCGTGGGACGGTCGTAGGGATCGTGTTGGTTTCGCTTGCAACCCCCATGGTAAGCCAGCACGTCTTTTCGCGTTGGTTTGCCTTTCCAGACATTCTTTATATGGCACCGGTTCCGATTTTGACGGTCGTGTTGGTTGGTTGGATCGAAGTCGTCTTGCGGCAGCTACCAACTAGCCCGGATTGTAAATGTTGGATACCCTTTGTCCTGACCTCTGGCGTGTTTTTGGCCTGCGTGATCGGACTGTCCTACAGTTTCTATCCGTACATTGTGCCCGGACAACTCAAGATTGTCGAAGCCGCAAGCGCCCCGGCCTCCTTGATGTTTATCCTTGTTGGGGCCTTGGCGGTTCTGCCCTTTATGATCGGCTATACGATTTTTGCCTATAAAGTTTTCCACGGCAAAACGCGCGACGTCACCTATCATTGACAGTCTGCTTAATCTCCCCCTTTTTTAGGAACAATCCATTCCATCTTTGTCCTTCGGGGGGGGCAGGACAATCGCATATGGTTAGAACCGTAACTAGATGCTTGTCAGTAACTCTGTTAAAAAATGCCAGTACTATCCATTTTAAAAACACTCGCCCAACGTCTTTCCGCAAAACTTTCCCCGAGAGCGATGACCTTATGGGATCGTAATGCCTAACAAAAACATCGTCATCCCGGTGTAAACCGGGATCCAGGCCCAAACCCAAATTTTATCCCAAGCTATGGGCTATATGCGGGACCTAGTCTGCCGCTCTCTCTTGAAGAACCTATTTCAAGCGATGCCTTCACTAAGTCGGAAGTTCAAAGCTTTGTGGCGCAGGTATGGGATTAAATGGTCTTACAAAAGACCTTGCTCAGGCGTTAGCCAGTGATTTAGCGGAAAGGCAGCATGATGAAACGGTTGATGTTGTAAAAATTGCAGGTGTTGTAGGAGGGTTGGCTGCTGCCGCAGTTACGGTGTCAAAATATAGTTTTGATCCTCAATCTACGCATGCTGTTGCCGAAGCCTCAGCCGGAGCAACCGTCGGTGTGGTTGCCGCAACTTGGAAGAATATTAGCAATGGGTTCTGTTGGATAGGGAAACATCTTTGTGCATGCCCTGGGAAAGCCAAACACGCATTCATTTTGTATTATTTTGCTGAAACGTCAAAACAATGGGGAATGGCAGCAGTTAAGCCGTTTAGGAATGAGAAAACCTTTATATTTTGTGCATCCAATGATGACTGCCGACAGCATGAACGAATGGAAAACAAAAGAAGCGGCGGCGGTATGATCGAACCTAAATTTTAAACTCTGATTTTGGTAAGTTTAGATTGGGGATGGTTTTAAAAGGCATTTCTTCAGGTTTGCCATACTTTTTCTTATAGCATTTCCTAATTCTGTTGCCATAGTAACAGGCTCCAAAGGTAAGAACGGCGAGTGATGTGTAGAAAACGAATGCCCCTGAAAGGGTTTCCGCCCATGATACAATTTCGTTTGCAACTTTATAAAAGTCCATAATGGGCCCTTTGCTGTCTGCCAATATATTGGGCTTTTTTTCCGAAAACCTCAATAGCGTTAGCGAAAGGTTAATGTTTTCAAAGAGGACATTTTGACCGCCCCTTTTCAGTTGACCGACCAAAGACTTATCTCCATCATGCGCACATGAAGCCGGGTTTCATGCGCCTGTCTTCTGAGGATTAAGAACCTCACACAAGCGGTATGACATCGTCCGTTACGGATGTCGCCTTTCGGTGTTGCGCCGGAGGGCGATGCTATATGTCCAAGCCTTACGGCTAAAAAGTATCGCGCCGTCCTTGTGTCGGTTTCTTAACCTCCGGCGGCCAGCGAATCCTCGCTGGCCGATACCCTGTAGAGCCGGAAGGAAAAACCGATGAACGATGCCGACGTAAGCGTGCTTGCCTGCGCTTTTTTCAAAGCCTACTTCACCCAACCGTTTGTTTTGATCTTGATTGTCCTGCTGGTGTTGGCGGTCGGTGTCAGCTTGCGCTTTTGCAAACTCGAAGCAAAAATCAAGGCGCTTGAAAATGACTAACGCAAAAAGAGGGACGCGGCATCGCCTTGCGCAGGCCGAGCGCCTGTCCGAGCTTATCGCGACTGTCCTTTCCGCCAAAGGAGCCTGCCGTCCCGCAGACATCACAAGCGATGCCTTCACGACCTCAGAGCTTCTTTCTCTTTGGCCCTTGGCTTTCGCCCTCGCTCGTGTCGCGATAATGAACCGTACATATCAGGGCTCCGAAGTCGGAGTAACAAACAGTAAATGGGACGCCAGCCGGAGTTTATCGTCGCGAAGGCGGGGACTTGCATGACCCCCTTTTGTGGTGACATAGACCAAAATACTGCTGGTTTTGGGAGGCTAAACTAACAAAAAATTCTTGTCATGCCAGCGAAGGCTGGCATCCCATTTGTTTTTCACTCCGTTTTTCATATTTTGTTAATGCGAGTTTATGGCCCTGCCATACGCATTGCGTTTAAGGCGTTTTCGGTTTATGCACGAAAATATAAAAAAGGAGATAAAAATGGGAAGTTTCGACACAGCCAAGGCCCATCAAAAGCTGGAAGATGTCATAGCTCATGCCAAGCGCTTGGGCGCTCAGGATGTGGACGCGCTTTATGTCGAAGGCAAGAGTATCGGCGTGTCATGGCGCGATGGCAAATTAGAGGATATGGAACATTCCGAAGCTGCGGACATTGGCCTTCGCGTTTTTTTCGGTAAGCACCAAGCTTCGGCCAGCACTTCGGACGACAGCCCCAAAGGATTAGAGGAAATCGCGCAGCGAGTCGTCGATATGGCCAAGGTCGCACCGGAAGATCCTTTTTGCGGTCTTGCTTCTCCCAATCAAATCGCACGAACCTTTCCGGAAATTGAATTGGCCGACGATTACGATGTGGACGTGAATCAATATATTGAACGCGCCAAACAAGCCGAACAAGCCGCCTTGTCCGTTGAAGGCGTTACCCAATGCGAAGGCGCGAGCGCCAGTGGTGGCGAGACTTTTATCGCTCTTCGCGCCACAAACGGATTTTCTGGTTCTTACCGACGTACGGGCTACGGCACTTCCGTTTCCGTGTTGGCCGGGCAGGGGACAGAGATGGAAAGCGATTACGATTACGACTCCGTGGTTTTTCAAAGCGACTTAAGGTCCGCTCAAGATATTGGCCTGACGGCAGCCCATCGTGCTTTAAAAAATCTCGGGGCGCGTAAAGTGCCGTCTTGTCAGGTGCCTGTTGTTTTCGATCCGCGCGAGTCCAACGGATTGCTCGCGGCGTTTCTGGGATCTATTTCCGGCAGCGCCGTGGCCCGAGGCACAAGCTTTCTCAAAGATCATATGGACAAGCAAGTCTTTGCCGAAACCATTACCGTGACCGATGATCCGTTTAGACAGCGCGGCAGCCGCTCCAAAATGTTCGACGGTGAAGGCATTCAACCCCAGCGTCGTGCCTTGGTCCAAAACGGAGTCTTGCAAACATGGCTGATGGATTTGCGTTCGGCCCGTCAGTTGGGGCTTCAAAGCACAGGGCACGGCTCGCGCGGCACTTCCGGCGTGCCGCACCCGTCGCCGACGAATGCCTATATTGAGGCCGGAACACTCTCGCCAACCGACTTAATGCGGGACATTAAAAGCGGCTTTTACATTACTGAATTAATGGGGGATGGTATTAACGGCGTGACTGGCGATCTGAGCCAAGCCGCGCGTGGATTCTGGATCGAAAACGGCGAGATTACTTACCCGGTCTTTGAAATGACCATTGCCGGTAATTTGAAGGATATGTTCCTTCACATGACCGCAGCCGACGATCTAACCTTCCGCTACGGCATTGATGCCCCAACGCTACGAATCGAAGGAATGACGGTTGCAGGCATCTAAAACTATGTGTAATCTGCGCTCGTTTCTTATCCTGAGGGAATAAAACAGCATGAGCGTCGAGGAAAACGAACCGACCACCCTGTGCCTCCGGTATCGAACGATTTGGCTTTCCGACATCCATCTGGGCACGCGCGGTTGTCAGGCCGAAGCTCTTGTCGATTTTTTACGCTATACGGAATCCGACTATCTTTATCTCGTTGGGGATATTGTCGATGGATGGCAATTGCGTAAACGTTGGTATTGGCCTCAGCCGCATAACGATGTTGTTCAAAAAATTCTTCGGCGTGCCCGAAAAGGCTCCAACGTTTTCTACATTCCGGGAAATCATGACGAATTGGTTCGCGATTTTTGTGGGCTGCAATTTGGCGGCGTTCTCATCACGAACCAGATCGTTCATACGCTCGCAAACGGCAAGCGTTTCCTCATTTTGCATGGCGATCAATATGACGCTGTGATCGGTTTTGCTAAATGGGTCGCCAAGCTCGGCGATGTCGCTTATACCTTCGCGCTTTCCGTCAATACATTGCTCAATACCATTCGGCGGAAACTTGGTTTTTCCTATTGGTCGCTTTCCGCTTACCTGAAAAGCAAAGTCAAAAATGCCGTCGAATATATCAGCGCCTATGAAACCCTTCTCGCTGACGAAGCCCGCCGCCATCATGTGGACGGCGTTTTGTGCGGCCACATCCATCAAGCTGAAATCCGCATGATCGGCGACTCGCTTTATTGTAATTGCGGCGATTGGGTCGAATCTTGCACGGCAATTGTCGAAGATTTCGATGGACATCTCTCAATTATCAATTGGCCGCAACAGCGCGCGGCGTTGCTTAAAGCGCTGGGAGATCCGGCTGTATGAAAATTTTGATTGTCACCGATGCGTGGGAACCGCAAGTGAACGGTGTGGTTAGAACTTTGCAAAATACGGCGCGGTGTTTGGAAAAAAAAGGGCATGAGGTCAAGATAGTCGGCCCGAAGGGCGGCGTTTCTTTGCCCTTTTATCCGGAAATAAAGTTGGATCTTTTTTCATATAACCGATTGAAAAGAATAATAGAATCGTTTCTGCCTGACGCGATTCATATCGCGACCGAGGGCCCTATGGGGTGGGCGGCGAGGGCGATTTGTTTGAAAAAAAAGGGACAGTTTACGACCGCGTATCATACGCGATTTCCGCAATATTTAGCCGCGCGAGTTCCGAAAATTATGAAGGAACTTATTGAAAAGATTAGCATTTCTGTGCTTAGGAAATTTCATGCGCCGTCCAAAGTGGTTCTGGTTCCAACCCTTTCGATTAAAGAGGAATTGAGAGGCTATGGTATTGAAAACATTAAGATATGGGGTCGTGGGGTAGATGTAGAAGCGTTTGGAAAAGTGGATTTTGCCGTTGATCCCTATGAAGGGCTGGCGCGGCCCATTTTGCTGTCCGTTGGGCGCGTAGCGGTTGAAAAAAATCTTGAAATGTTTTTGGAAATTCAAACGGTTGGAACAAAAGTCGTGGTCGGTGACGGGCCGGATTTGGAGCGCCTTCGGAAAAAATATCCTCAGGTTAGGTTCCTTGGAAAACTGGAAAAAGAGGCCCTTTTTTGCGCCTATTTTTGCGCAAATTTGTTCGTTTTTGCATCAAAAACGGACACTTTTGGCCTTGTTTTGCTCGAAGCGTGCGCGGCGGGGCTTCGCATCGCGGCCTATCCGGCCCCCGGTCCGAAGGACCTTTTTGTTGCCAAGGAATGCAAGCAATTTGTTGTTTTAAAAGAGAATTTGCAAGAAGCCGTGGATCAGGCGTTGGCCTTACCTGAGTCGCGTGAGGCGGCGAGAGCTTTTGCCCGTTGTCATGAGTGGGAGGTATGTTCGGAAGAATTTTGTGCTTATTTAGCCCCGATTCACCCCTAAAAACGCTAAAAATGAAGGCAGGTGTTGACGAGTTGCTTAGGACCCGTTAAGAGCATTCGATCCGCTTGAGTGCCGTTGTAGCTCAGCGGTAGAGCAGGGCTTTCGTAAAGCCAAGGTCGGGAGTTCAAATCTCTTCAACGGCACCATCAAATCTTAAGAAACCGCCGTCTCGGCGGTTTTTTGTTCTATACCCATCGCAGTTCAAGAGTTGGTTTTTGCATCCTTACTTTTCAGCTAAAAGGTATCGCCATCCCACTGAAAATCGGATCCAGATTGAAAACCCATTTACTGAC
>JBFWLD010000001.1:0-35088 GCA_050252315.1 Bdellovibrionales bacterium | reverse complement strand
CCACACAAGAAGAAGTTACACCCTGCCGCGCAGGGGATTGATTTTGTCGGCTTTGTCATCAAGCCCAATCGAACCTATCTACGCAACATGTCGGTTGCACGTTGCAAGCAGAAGATCGCTGCATGGGAACATAAGGGCTGCCCATTGGAGACGCAAGGCCTCGTAAAACTGGGCGAGTCCGTCACCAGCTATCTCGGCATGCTGCGCCGTGTGAACGGCTACCGCGCCCGCAAGTCCCTGTGCGGGCATTTCAACAACCTGTTCATCTATCCCGATGCTGGATTCACAAAACTGATTGTGCCACGCGTTGGCAGATAGAAATGCGACGAACTTTGCCCTACATACTATCAGGGGGTTGAATTATCTAAGGGCTTGTGGTTGCTTCGTATAAATGGCTTGTTCGGGTGGATAGGCACCTCCAATTCCCATTTCGTAGATTTGTCCTGTCCGGCACGCCATTCTGGTATGAAACTAGGCACTTCTCCACGCCTTGATCTTATCCATTTTTAGACTTACGGTTTTAGCAACAATGCAGAAATCCTTTCACGGGATGATCTTGCGTATGAAGCCGAGATCAGCCGCAGCTATTTAAGCCAGATTGAAAAAGGCTCCTTCCATGTGAGCCTCAAGATCATAGGCCGCTTGGCCGAAGCCTTGGGTGTGGAGCCAGCAGAGTTTCTTAAAAGACGCAAAGAGAATCTTTTATTGGATGAATCGTGTTTCTAAACTAGAGTACAGTCTTATGAGAGAGTCAGCGCACAATCTTCTCCGCAGAAAAGTTTTGGATCGAGGGTCTAATGACTAGCGAAAACCTCTATCGCAGTTGTACAAATTGCAAGAATACTGTTCTTAAATCAGCAAACATCTGCCCTCAATGTGGAGCGAAGCAGAAGAAGGACCTGCCGATCCCAAAATATATTGGGGCAGCACTTTTGATGTGGATTGTCGGTGCGGTTATTTTCAACAACCAAACCAACGTCGGCACTTCAAAGCCAGATGTAAAAAGTGAGGTCAGAAATCTTCTTAAGCTCGATTTCTCTTGGAGGACAGAAGGATTTGGAAGCGTTATGAAAGCTAATTTTACTATTCACAATAACGGTACTCACAACATCAAGGATGTTCAGATAAAGTGCGAACATTATGCCAATAGCGGAACCATGATTGATCAAAATACTGAAGTCATTTATGAAGTTATAAAGGCAAATTCAAATAGGTCGTTTCAAGATGTTAACATGGGGTTCATCCATAACCAGGCGCGAAGTACTTCTTGTATGATAGAGGACTTCCGTATAACGGATTAAGACAGTACGAGGAGGAAATTATGTCATTAATTAAATGTCCGGAATGTCAGAATGAAGTAAGCAATTCGGCAATGAAATGCCCAAAGTGCGGCGTACAATTGCGCAGGGCAAAGCGTGGCTTTTTTGGTAAGTTATTTAAGTTCTTATTTATTGTTTTCAATATACTGATGCTTCTATGGCTTGGCAGCTATTGGAAAGATATCGGCGGTATGGTTGGCAACGGTTCAAGCGCGCAACAGGCAGGAGCAGCTATTGGAGCTACATTGGGAACAGGCGTGCTAGTAACATTCTGGGGTTTTGGCGATATAGTGCTAGGATTATTGGTTTTGTTCACTCGTCCGAAAGGGGATTAGCGGTTCTTACTTCACACAACGATGAAGAATGGAACAAACGATAACCCCAATTTCTCCCAAAACGGTAGGAAAGGTCCTTAGCTGCATAAAGCAATTTACAGCCAAAATTAATAAGTCTTGGTATAAAAAATTGGAAACATACATCGCTGTTGTTGTTGGCCTCGTTTCTGCCGTTACAGCAAGCTTTTTTATCTCTACCTAGCGGGTTAACAGCGGACATAGTTTTTGACAATGCATGAAATCATGAATAACCTTTCGTAATTCTCACTCTAACCTCCCATTACCCAGATTTTGTCTTGTTCGGGACGGTAAATTTTTGAATGGCTCTTGGCAGGGCTCAAGCTCTGATAAGGACAACGCCAAGAACCAAAAAGCCTGCGCCAGCGAGATGGCTCAGAGTAAGTGGCCGCTGCATAAGTCCCAAAAGGCCGAAATGATCGAAAGCAAGGGCACCAACCATTTGACCGACAACCATCAACGCGATTGTCGTGGCGGTTCCAAGTTTAGGAACCATAAGAATACAGATGGCGATGTAGATGGCACCAAACAACCCGCCGAGCCATGTAAACCACGGCGCGTGACCGGACGCGTCCGTTAACCGGGAAATAGGTGACGTCAACAGGGCTACCACAAGCATAACCATCGTGCCGCCCAGATAGCTAACAAAACCTGCCCACCACGGGGACCCGACATGGGTTTTTAAAGTCGTATTGAGAATCTGTTGGGTAGCAAAGCTAATTCCAGCAAAAACGACCAAAAGATAAGAAAGGAGAAAAGACAAATTTGACATTTAAATTCCTTTTACTGAAGCTTGTTCGAAAATAACCCCCTATGCGCCGAGAGGCAAGGGGTAGGCTTGCACCTATTCGCTATTTCTTTCAGCAAGGCACGACCATGGGGGCTATCGAAAGGCATCATCCCCATCCTATTTTCCCCTGCCCTACCCTGTCTTGTCTATCACGCGTCAATCGTTATTTTCCGGCAGTAAGCTCCAGACAAGCGTGAATAAGGCGCGTAAAGAATCGGCTATTTTTTCATTACGAATGATCACACCGCCGATGGGCTTGACGGTCGAATAGATCATGACGCTGTCCGCATAGGCATACATTTCCATCCTGAAGGGATTCGTTCCTTTTGGCATGTACTTCATGGCGCGTAGGGCTTTCGGGTCGTTGCTGGCAATCGGTACGCCTACGGATTCTCTTGTCGCAATGGCCTTGAACCATGCCCCGCATTTAATGCGTTTGTCGATAAAAACTTTCTGGGCATCGGGAAAGACTCGCATAAAATCAGGGCTCGACGAAAAGCATAACAAATTTCGTTTTTCTCCTTGGGCGAACTTTACATTCAACAAAATATCGTCGTGGACTTGGCGGATTCCTTGCGTGCCTTCGAAATATAAAATTTCCATATCCTTTCTTTGCCCTCCAAGGATGGACAGCATCGGAACGACTTGTTCCAAATCTTCGACGAGTTGTTTTTGGCGGAACAAAAGAGCTTCCGGGGCAAGGGCAAAAAAACGAAACCGTCGCCCAACCTTGACCCTATTGAGCACCCCTTGATGGACCAGACGTTTGACCATCAGATCAACGGTCGTTCTCCCGACAGAGATTTCCTTGGCGATTTCATAGATAAATAATCCATCCTTGTATCTCAGGCAGGTTAAATAGACACGGGCTTCTTGGTCTTTGAGCCCGATACGCTTCAGTATCGCTTTGATATCTTTATACATTGGGAACCTCCACAGCCTCATACGCCATAAATAGTGGCGTTTTGCGCACCTAATAACATATCTCTATATCTTTTAAAAAGAAATTGTCTTCGGGGAGACGGGGTGTGAAAAAATCTTATCTTATTGTTTTTATTCTTATTTCTCTTGTCTTTGGCCTGATGATGGGAGGCTCTTTTGCCGGGCGGGACCGCGGGAATGGGGAGGCTCGACCTCTCCACAAAACGGCCTTTGAACGCGTTATGGCAACCAAGACCCTTCGTTGCGGCTATGTGGTTTATGCGCCTTATTTTGAGCTTTCAGCAAAAACCGGAAAGCCGGTTGGCGTCATGGTGGATTTAATGGAGGATATTGGACGCAGGCTGGGGATAAAGATTGTTTGGAGCGAAGAAGTCGGCTGGGGAACCATGCTGGAAGGCGTCAATAACGGGAGGTACGATGCGATTTGTACTGAAGTTTGGCAAACGCCCGCGCGCGCGATGCACGCTACTTTTTCGACGCCTTTTGGCTATGCTTCGATTTACAGTTGGGTGCGGAGCGATACTGTTCGACTGTCTGAGGATCCCCTTAAGCTCAACACCAAAGAGGTTCGGATTACCACCATGGATGGTGAGCTTGGCGCTTTGTTGGCGCAATCGTTATTTCCGAAAGCCCAAACCGTGACGATTCCGCAAAATTCATCCATTGCGGATTTATTCATGAATGTGGTGACAAGAAAAGCGGATGTTTTGTTTCAAGAAGAAAACGCCGCGCATCATTTTTTGAAGAACAATCCCCGGTCCGTTCGAAAACTTAGCCCGAAGCCCGTGGCTGTTTATCCCATGGTTCTTGTCTTACCCTTTGGCGATACCAAATTGAAAGAGGCGATTGATTCCGCTCTTTTTGAAATGATGTATTCACCGCGATACGACCAAATCCTTGCCCCTTATGGCGGATCCGAAGGGCTTATGTTTAAAAAGCCTGCGTTGCCGTATCTCAACTGAGTTTGGTGAAATCCAAATCAAGCGCTTCGTAGGCAAAACGCTGGTCCACCACGGCGTCGAAAGGCGGGACAGAGGGAAGCTCGCCGACATCTTGTCGCATCTTGATCGTATTGGCCCATCCCTGTGGCGAGATGACGGCTTGCGCAGGCCATGACCCCAGCATGCGCTGGACGCCTTCGGCCATGATCTCTTTTGAGATAAAGGGGAACATTTCTAGCCCTACGGAAACGGCCTCCTCCGGATGCGTTTGCAAAAGCGTCAGGGCTTGCTGGATTCCTTTGACCACGCGGCGAACCAGATCCGGGCGGCGATCTATCGTTTCGGATGAAACCATCAGACCTGTCATCAGAAAATCCGGATAAAAATCCGACATTGCGCACACAATATGCAGGCCTTGCCTTAAGGTTGCGCTGACCGTGGGTTCTAACTCCAAAATCAAATCCACCTGTCCGGAGGCCAACAAAAACGCCTGCTGCCCAATTTCGGCTTCGACAATCTCCATAGATTTCAAAAGACGCGGGTTGCGGGTTTTAAGCGCGCTCAACAACGTGTAGGTCGTCGAAGGCCGTGGAAACGACCCAATGCGCAGGCCGACAAAATCCGAAAGGTGAGAAAACGGTTTTATTTGCGGGTGGTGCGTAATGCCCCAGATAGGCAAATTGCCAATAAGGCTGGCAACCACGCGAACCTTTGCGTTTTTGTGATAGTCCAAGGCTGCAAAAACCGGATCGCCTACGCCGAAATCGGCGCGACCGGACTCGACTTCTTTGAAAATAGCATCGTCGTTTCCTGCGCCATAGATCGTAGCGTCCACGCCCAACGCCGCGAATAAACCGCGTTTTTGCGCGAGGTATAAAGGCATATAGCCGATATGCCGCCCCGCCCATTGAGCTATTTTGATACTTTCCATTCCCTCAGCCTATCAAGCAACCCATTGAAAGAAAAGGTGTTTGTATTTTCTGTATTGATGTTTTGCTATATATGTGATACATAAGCGTATCATATTTGATACAGTATTCAAAGAGGAAATCCAAATGAAAAGCCAAAAGCCAGCCTTATCCGGTGATACGCCCCCCGGCCATTCTACGGTCAAGCGCATGTTGGCATATCAAATCGAACGGGAGATGGCGCGGCAAGGGCTGACGCGCGCACGAATGGCCGAACGTATGGGGACAAGCCGCGCCGCCCTGAACCGGCTTTTAGATCCGCAAAATAATTCGGTCACGCTGCAAACCATGCTGATGGCGGCAGAGGCTCTGGGCAAACAGGTACAAATTTTTTTAGACGACGATACGCAAGGAGCCTTTTCATGTTCCGTATAAAATTTCTGGCCTCTTTTCTTTTGATGTTTTTTCTTTGGGTGGCTCCGCTTCATGCTGCGCCTCTTGAAAAAGTCAGAATCGCTCAATTCGGCCAGTCTAAATTTCTCCTTTATCTCCCCTTATACGTCGCGCAAGAGGAAGGCTTTTTTGCCGAGCAAGGGCTTGATGTCGATATTCGTTTTGCCGGTAACGACGACCAGATTTTTGCCGCCGTCATGTCCGGCAGCGTCGAGTACGGCATGGGCGATCCTGTCTTTACGGCGATAGCTCAAGAGAAAGGCGGGAAAGCCAAGACTGTGGCTATGCTCATCACCAATCTTGCGCTATCCGGCTATACCAACAAGGCGACAATTCCTGAAATCCGTAGAGCCGAACAGCTTGCCGGGTTGCGGGTTTCGTCGTTTCCCGCTCCGTCCACCACTTATACGATTCTCAACGGGCTTAAACAGCGCGTACCGACGCTGGCCTCCATGAAAATCGTGCAAAGCGCCATGGGCACCGGGGCCGCGCTTTTACAAACGGATACCGTCGATATTTCCGTAGATCTTGAACCGGCGGTGTCTCAGCTTGTCGAAAACGGCTTCCGCGTCGTTTTAAATCTGAATGATTTTACGGAGCCTCAGGCAGTCACAGGTCTTATGGTGCGACAGGAAACCATCAACAAAAATCCCGCCCAAATTCAATGCATGGTCAATGCGCTACAAGAAGCGATCACGCTTATGTACAAGGAGCCTGACGCGGCCTATCGCACGGCGCGCAAGCTTTTTCCTTCCTTGGGAGAAAAAGTAATCCGTCGCGCCGTGGACCACATGCTGCGCGACGCGATGTATCCTTCATCCGTGGTGGTGCCGGACGATTATTGGCAACGCGCGCTCAAGACACGTCTGGACAGCGGTGAGCTTGCCCATCCACAGGCTACATCGCTTGCCGTCGATAACCGCTTTGCCCAAAAAGCCCAAGGGGCTTATGGAAAGTGAGGCCGTGGCATGCTGATCGTGACCGACCTTTCCTATGGCTATGGCGCTGAACCTATTTTAGACAAGCTCAACGTAACGCTTGAAAACGGCAAAATCACTTGCCTTCTCGGGCCGAGCGGATGCGGCAAGACAACCTTGCTCTCGCTCCTTGCCGGGGCTTTACCACTGCAAGAAGGCCGTATTGAAAGCGACGCCGAAAGGCCCGGCCCTAAAATGGGACACATGACGCAGGCGTGCGATTTACTGCCTTGGTTGAAGGCGCAGGACAATGCCTGCCTTGCTGCGAGGCTTCACCCGCAGATTCAACAGCCCGATAAAAAGGAAGTGCATGAAATGTTCGAGGCGTTCGGGTTGAAGGGCTATGAAAAAGCCTTTCCCGATCATTTATCGGGCGGGCAGAAACAGCGGCTCGTTCTGCTGCGCACCCTTTTGAGCAAGCCTTCCCTTCTGCTTCTCGATGAGCCCTTGGGGCAACTTGATGCAAGCTGTCGGCTGAGCATTGCGCGGATCGTAAGAAGGTATGTTTTGCGCGAAAGGGCGGCTGCGCTGGTTGCTACGCATCAGCTTGATGTGGCCGTCCTTTTAGCCGACACGATTCTTTTGCTCGGGGAAAGGCCTGCCCGGCTTTTACGAAGCTATAGCTTGACCGATGCTTATTCACGCAAGAAAACGCTCGATCTGTTAAGCCGTGATCTTATGCATGCTTTTTTCTCATTATCGGAGGAGGCCGCATGAAAAGAACCTGTTGGCTTCTTTCCCTGACTCCGGCCTTTATCCTTCTGCTGACATGGCAGCTTTTCGTGCAAAACGAACCACCGCGTTTGTTTTTGTTCGGCTCCCCCGGCCTCATTCTTAACGTTGCCGCTGATGATTTATCTCACCTTTCCCTCTGGCAGGATATGGGGATGACTTTTTCCGCGCTGGTCGCAGGGCTAACCGGCGGAACGTTTCTGGGCACGGTTGCCGGGCTGGCCCTTGCCGTTAATCCCGTTTCTCAAAAAATTTCCCAGCCCTATCTCGTCTTTTTAAGCTCTATTCAGATTTTCGCGCTCGCGCCTTTGCTGATTATCTGGTTTGGCATCGGGTGGAGCGCCAAAGTCGCTATTGCAACAATGGCCACCTGTTTCGTAGCGCTTCAACAAGCCAATCAAGGCGCCATCGAAGCACAAAAAAACTATTCGCGCTACGCGATGAGCCTGCACACAACCAAAACGCGCCTTGTGCAGCATATCCTTTTGCCCGGCGCTTTTTCTTGGGTTTTGGCGGGGATAAGACTCAATATTGGGTTTGCACTTTTAGGCGTGCTGATCGGCGAATTCATCAGTTCGGAATCCGGCGTCGGGCACTATATCTTTAAAGCCAGCGGCGTTTACGACATTCCTCGTGTTTGGCTGGGCATTTTTCTTCTGTGCGGTATGGCCCTTTTCCTAAGCTTTTTCCTAGGAACTTTTGCCAAAGGCCTTTGGGGGGCACGGTCGTTTAGGGGGTCGCGTATTTTTTCTTAAACGCGGCATGCGCTTGGCGAATAACTTTAAGCGCTTCTTTTCTCTTTTTATACCCGTTGCTTTGAAGCTTGCCCGGACCTTTATAATTTTCAAACCATGTTTGAACGATAGATAATGCGCCGGGAAATTTTTTATCCAGCTCTTGAAGGGTCTTGCACGAGGCCATGGGCGAAGACTCCAAAACGGCAATGATTTTATCGTCAACCTCTCCCCCGTCCGTAAGCATCAGAACACCGAGGATTCTAACTTTGATAACGCTGCCTCTTGGAACGGCTTGACCCAAGACGATAACATCCAAGGGATCGCCATCGCCGCCAAATTCTTTATCAAGGACGGTCTGTGGAATCATGCCGTAGTTTCCCGGATAGCCCAGATAGGAGACAATACGCGGTTGGCCTTTTTGAAATTCCCATTCCAAATAACCGTCAGGCTTCACTACCTGCCATTTCTCAAGAGTGCCGGTGGGGATTTCCACAACGACAGTGACCGTACCGTCCTCATTTTCCGAAGGGTAGTCCATGAATAAATTCTTGGGCCCTTTCAGTTTATAGGGGCCTTCATACTGCAGGCCATCGGCTATCTCTTCCGCGCAGACGGGAAAAGAAAGGCAGACTAACAACACCCAAAGCCCAGCGCAAAAACACAAAAGGGATGGACAACGGCGCATGGGGGACTCCTCGATTGGCTCGGGACGGACAGATTAACTGCTAGACTATCCTATACCTTTTATTTCTCGACTTGTGTGACGTCGCGCACTGCACCGTGGGCCGCGCTGGTCGTCATGGCCGCATAGGCTCGAAGCGCCGGGGAAACCGGACGCTTGCGCGAAAGCGGTTTGTAGCCGCCTCGACCTTCCAAGGCTGCGCGACGTTGCGACAAAACCTCGTCGGATACTTCTACAGCAATCTTACGGGCCGGGATGTCGATCGTGATGGTGTCGCCTTCCTCGACCAACGCGATGATACCGCCATCCGCAGCTTCCGGCGAAACATGACCGATGGACAGACCGGACGTGCCGCCGGAAAAACGGCCATCCGTAATCAGCGCACAGGCTTTGCCTAGCCCCATGCTTTTCAGATAGCTGGTGGGATAGAGCATTTCCTGCATGCCGGGACCTCCCTTGGGGCCTTCATAGCGGACGATCACGACGTCTCCGGCTTTGACCGTTCCTTTCAAAATATTTTCAACGGCCTCTTCCTGACTTTCGCAGATCACGGCTGGGCCGGAGAAAGTCAGGTTCTTTTCATCCACACCGGCTGTTTTGACGATGCAACCGTCTTGGGCAAGATTGCCGAACAACACGGCCAGACCGCCATCTTTGGAATAAGCATGTTCGCTGTCCCGGATCACGCCTTGGTCACGGCTCGTATCAAGTGAGTCCCAACGTTTGTCCTGAGAAAAGGCTTCGGTCGTGCGCACGCCGCCCGGACCTGCGCGGTAAAAATCCTGAACCTGCGCGTCTTTCGTTTGGCGAATGTCCCACGCTTCCATGGCCTGCGCCAAGGTCGGCGCATGGACTGTCGGGCATTCGCGACTGACCAATCCTGCACGGTCAAGCTCGCCCAAAATCGCCATGATACCGCCTGCGCGGTGAACGTCTTCGACATGCACGTCGGAACGGCTGGGCGCGACCTTGCACAGGCACGGAACCTTGCGCGACAAACGGTCAATATCGGCCATCGTGAAAGGAACTTCAGCTTCGTGCGCGGCGGCGAGCAAATGCAAAACCGTATTGGTCGAACCGCCCATGGCGATGTCCAAGGCCATGGCATTTTCAAAGGCCTTAAAGCTGGCGATCGAACGCGGCAGAACGCTTTGGTCTTCTTGTTCGTAATAGCGTTTGGCCAAATCGACAATGGTGCGCCCTGCCTGCAAAAACAGCTCTTTCCGGTCGGCATGCGTGGAGACGAGCGTACCGTTTCCCGGCAAGGCAAAGCCTAGCGCTTCCATCAGGCAATTCATCGAATTGGCGGTAAACATCCCCGAACAGGACCCACAGGTCGGACAGCTTGAACGCTCGTAGGCCAACGCTTCGTCGTCGGTTGCGGCGGGGTCGGCGCTTTTAATCATCGCGTCGATCAAATCAACCGCATGGGTTTGACCTTGTACCGTGACTTTGCCCGCTTCCATCGGGCCGCCGGAGATAAAGATCGTCGGTATATTCAAACGCAACGAGGCCATTAACATGCCCGGCGTGATTTTGTCGCAGTTCGAAATGCAGACCAACGCATCCGCCCGGTGTGCATTGACCATATATTCCACGGAATCGGCGATCAAATCGCGCGAAGGCAGCGAATAAAGCATACCGTCATGGCCCATGGCGATGCCATCGTCGATGGCGATGGTTTCAAATTCTTTGGCAACGCCGCCCGCCTTTTCAATCTCGCGCGCGACGAGCTGGCCTAAATCCTTTAAATGGACATGGCCGGGAACAAATTGGGTAAAAGAATTGGCGATCGCGATGATCGGTTTACCAAAATCTCCATCCTTCATGCCTGTTGCGCGCCAAAGGCCGCGCGCGCCCGCCATTTTACGGTCATTGACAAAGATACTGGAACGATATTTCGGCATTTCTTTTCCCCTGAAGAGTCACAAGCTAAAAGGGGACCGACGCAAAGCCGGTCCCCCTTTTTTCTTTTTAGTTCTGTTCGCGATCGACCAATTTGTTCTTCGCGATCCACGGCATCATCGCGCGGAGCTTTTCACCAACCGCTTCGATCGGATGTTCGGATTCACGGCGACGCGTAGCTTTGAAGCTCGGCTGACCGGCTTGGCATTCCAGCATCCAGTCACGGACAAAACGACCCGATTGGATGTCTTCCAAGACGCGCTTCATTTCTTTTTTGGTTTCTTCGGTCACAACGCGCGGTCCGGAACGGTAATCGCCATATTCCGCCGTGTTCGAAACCGAATACCGCATATTAGCCATGCCGCCTTCATAGATCAGATCGACGATCAGCTTGACTTCATGCAAACATTCGAAATACGCCATTTCCGGCGCATAACCGGCTTCGGTCAGGGTTTCAAACCCAGCCTTAATCAAGGAGGTCACGCCGCCGCAAAGAACCGCTTGCTCGCCGAAAAGATCCGTTTCGCATTCTTCGCGGAACGTGGTTTCGATGATGCCCGCCTTGCCGCCGCCGATGGCCGCCGCATAAGACATGCCGATTTCCTTGGCCTTGCCCGTAGCATTTTGATGCGCGGCGAGAAGACACGGCACGCCGCCGCCCTTGAGGTATTCCGAGCGAACCGTATGGCCGGGACCCTTCGGCGCAACCATGAATACATCTAAATCTTCACGCGCTTCGATCAGATTGAAATGAATATTCAGGCCATGCGCAAAGGCAAGCGCCGCGCCCTTTTTCATGTTCGCCTCAAGGTGATCGCGGTAAAGCGCGCCTTGAAGTTCGTCCGGCGTCAGGATCATGACGACATCGGCCCATGCCGCAGCTTCCGCCGGGGTCATAACTTTGAACTGAGCCCGCATGGCTTTGTCGGCGCTGGGGCTGTTCGGGCGAAGGCCGATCACAATGTCACGAACGCCGCTGTCACGCATGTTTTGCGCGTGCGCATGGCCTTGGCTTCCGTACCCAATGACGGCGACCTTTTTTCCTTGGATGATCGAAAGATCGGCGTCTTTATCATAATAAACTTGCATTGTTTCCTCGATGGTTAGTGTTAAAGAAAAATTAGAGGATCGTTGTTTCGCCGCTCCCCATGGCGACGCTGCCGGATGAGGCGATTTCCGCCAATCCGACAGAACGTAAGGCTTCGATAAGATCCGCAACCTGTTGCGGCGCGGCGCAGATTTCGAACATCACCGTGGTGTCGGTTTGCTCAATCTCTTTGGCTCCGGCCCCTTCCGCGAGGGCCACGGCTTTGGTGCGTTGGGCTTCGTCGCCCTTCACTTTCAAAAGCGCACAGCTTCGCTCGACAAGCGGGCCGGCTTCCGTCAGATTCAGCAACCGGCGAACCGGCATCAACCGCTGCAACTGGGCCGTCACCTGATCCAAGGCTTCGCGCGTGCCGTGGCTGACGATCATGATACGCGAAAGGTTGGATTTTACATCGACTTTATCCACCGTAAGGCTGTCGATATTGTAGCCGCGTCCCGCAAACATGCCGACAACGCGAGCCAAAACGCCGGGTTGGTTGTCCACAAGAAGCGCAAAACATTGCCGCAAGATTTGTTCGTTTGACATGGTTTTTCCTCTCCTTACACCAATGTTTTGCCCTGTCCCGTGATCGCCTTACCAATATCCGTCCCGGAATTAGGCAACAGGATTTCATTATGATTTTTACCCGACGGGATCATCGGCAAACAATTCTCCATGGCGTCAACGCAGACATCGACAATAACCGGCCTGTCCGTAATTTTCATCATGTCAAGGATAGCTTGATCCAATTGATCGACTTTTTCAACGCGAATCCCGGCACCGCCGAATGCTTCCGCCAGACGGACAAAGTCCGGTTGGACTTCCGTGCTGGTCTGGGAATAGCGGCTGTCATGCAGCATTTCCTGCCACTGACGCACCATGCCCATCCATTGGTTGTTCAGGATAAAAATCTTAACCGGCAGCTTATATTGGACCGCCGTGCAGATCTCTTGAATATTCATCAAGATGGAAGCATCGCCTGCCACATCGACGACGATGGAATCCGGATGGGCCATCTGAACCCCAATCGCCGCCGGAAGGCCGTAGCCCATCGTGCCAAGGCCGCCCGACGTGATAAGACGATAGGGCTTATCAAACCGCAAGAATTGGGCTGCCCACATCTGGTGTTGGCCAACTTCGGTAGCAAAATAGATGTCCTTGTCCAACGTTAAATCCCGCAGGCGCTCCAACGCATATTGCGGCTTGATCACGTCGCCTTCCTGTCGATAGGACAAGCTTTTAAACGCCCGCCATTCGTCGATCTTGGCCCACCATTCGGTCAATGGCTTGGCTTTGTAGCCGCGCTCTTTCCAGATTTCGATCATCATGGCCAAGGCTTCCTTGGCATCGCCGATGATCGGAACATCGACCTTGATACATTTGTTGATCGAGCTGCGGTCAATGTCGATATGGATTTTCTTGGACGTCGGCGCAAACCCGGCAATATTTCCCGTGACGCGATCGTCGAAACGCGCCGCAACATTCAGCATCACGTCACACGCATGCATCGCCATATTCGATTCATAGGTACCGTGCATGCCGGGCATACCCAAAAAATGCTTGTCGGAAGTCGGGAAAGCGCCAAGTCCCATCAGGGTGCTGGTGCAAGGAAAGCCGGTCATGTGCATAAACTCTTGCAGCAAGGCGCAGGCTTCCGGTCCGGAATTGACGACGCCGCCGCCCGTATAAACGATCGGCTGATCCGCCTGAGCCAACATATCAACGGCCTTGGCAAGGGCTTCACGGTCCGGGGTGGTTTTCGGATGGTAATGGCTTACCATCTGGGACGGGGACTGATAGAGTCCCGTACCGAACTGCACGTCCTTTGGCAAGTCGATCACCACAGGCCCCGGCCTTCCCGAACGCGCGACATGAAACGCCTCGTGAATCGTTGCGGCGAGTTGGTTCACGTCGCGGACCAGATAATTATGCTTGGTGCAATGGCGGGTAATACCCACGGTGTCCGCTTCCTGAAACGCGTCCGTGCCGATCAAGGACGTCGGGACCTGTCCCGTAAAACAAACCAACGGTGTGGAATCCAACAAAGCGTCCGTCAACCCGGTAACGGCATTGGTAGCGCCCGGACCGGAAGTCACCAGCACGGCACCGACTTTGCCAGTCGTGCGGGCATAGCCCTCTGCCGCATGGACGGCCCCTTGTTCGTGGCGCGAAAGCACATGCGTTATCGTGTTCTGGAGGAACAGCGCGTCATAGATAGGCAGGACCGCGCCGCCCGGATAGCCGAAGATCGTATCCACGCCTTGATCTTGCAACGCGCGAACAAGGATTTCAGCCCCGGTCATTCGCATGCCGTCCGGCTGGGAGGTTTCTTTTGTTTCTGGTGCAGCGTTTGTCATTTTATCCTCATTTTTCTTTGGGTCGTTTTATGTAATTTGGTTCAGGCTTCGGTCAGTTCGAAAATAACCTCGACCTCTACGCTCGCATTGAGCGGTAGCATGGCCACGCCTACAGCCGCGCGGGCGTGTTCGCCCGCGGCACCCCCAAAAACAGAAAGCAAAAGTTCCGACGCCCCGTTCATCACGAGATGCTGATTGGGAAAATCCGCCGCGCTATTGACAAAGCCATTCAGCTTGACGACCTGCTTGATCCCGTCAAGCGATCCATAGGTCGCACGGATCGCCCGAAGAATATTGGCGACGCAAAGAGCCGCCATCTCCTGAGCCTTTTCCTGCGAAACGTCGGTTGGCACTTTCCCGGTCGAACAAAGGACATCGCCATCCATGGGCAAGGCCCCCGAACTGTAAAGAAGATTTCCGGCCTTCTTCAACAAAACATATTTGGCTTTGGGTACGGTGATTTTATCCAGATCGTACCCAGCTTGTTGTAGTTTTTCTTCTCTTTGCCCCATGATGTTCTCCTTTAGCCTGCGCATCCAAGAAACAGCCCATAGGCTGGATTCGCGGTTTCGTAGTTTCCTTCAAACTCGCCGCCTTCAAGGGCTTTGCGGATCTGCGCCCGATCTTCAAGCGGCACTTGCAACCCCATCAACACACGCCCGTGCGAAGCGCCCAGACAACGATAATGGAAAAGGCTGATATTCCATCCGGGAGGCATCTTTTCCAAAAAGGACAAAAGCGCGCCCGGTCTTTCCGGAAAAATAAAACTATACAACACTTCATTAAGAGGACAGGGGGGGCGTCCACCGACCATGTGCCGGATGTGCTCCTTGACCAAATCGTTATCCGTCAGATCCATCGCGTCAAACCCTTTGGCCGCCAATTGGCTGAGAATCCGTGCGCTGTCCGTCGCATAATCTTGAACCCGCAGCCCGACGAGGATTTGCGCTTTTTGGTCGTTGGCATAGCGATAGTTGAACTCGGTAATGCCAAAACCGTTCAGAGTCCGGCAAAATTCCAACAACGCGCCCGGACGTTCGGGCAAGCCAACCGACATGAGGATTTCGCGCTTTTGACCGATGGAGATGCGCTCGGCCATATAGCGCACACGGTCCGAATCCACATTGGCACCGGAAATGATCGCTACAAGCGCGCCGCTTGCCTGCTCTTCCTGCCTTTCCACATACCGCTTGATACCCGCAACGCTAAGAGCCCCTGCCGGTTCCGGGATTGTACGCGTGTCGCCGAAAACATCCCAAGCCGCCGCGCAAATTTCATCGACGCTGACGAGCACGACATCGTCAACCAAATCCTTCAACAATGCAAACGGCTTTTCCCCGACTTGCGCCACGGCGACGCCATCCGCGAATAATTCGACCTGAGGCAGTTTTACGCGTTCACCAGTCACCAAAGCTTCACGCAGGCAGCAGGAGCCTTCCGGCTCCACCCCAATCACTTTGATTTCCGGGCGCATTTGCTTGATCCACGCCGTGACGCCAGCGATCAGACCGCCCCCACCGACCGGAACGAAAATAGCTTCAATATCTTGCGGATATTGCTCGAGGATTTCTTTGGCAATCGTCCCTTGCCCGGCAATAACTTCGTCGTCATCATAGGGATGAACGAAGGTCATCCCCTTTTGTGCTTGAAGATCCAGCGCGTGCTGCAAGGAGTCCGGAAAGGCGTCGCCGAACAACACAACGTTAGCCCCATGGGCGCGGACCGCGCTTACCTTAACCTCCGGCGTTGTGCGCGGCATGACGATCGTTGCCGGAATACCGAACTTTTTGGCGGCCACCGCCACGCCTTGCGCATGATTGCCTGCTGAAGCCGTAATTACGCCAGCCTGTTTTTGCACCTCATCCAGCGAACGGATTTTATTAGCCGCTCCCCGAATCTTGAACGAAAAGACGGATTGCTGGTCTTCCCTTTTAAGCAACACCGTACGACCGGTCTTGGCACTTAATTGCGGGGCTTTTTGAAGGGACGTTTGACAGACAACGCCGCAAAAATCGGCTTCATTGATTTTCTTTACATACCTGTCTAGCAGGGATTCTTCTGGTAACGGACTGGGCATAACAAACCCTTTTAAAGGATCAAAAAAACAACAATGTAAGGGGGAAAAGTGTGTATGTCCTGCCTAAGCAGGTAGAATAATGCCTACAATTACGACGATGAGTGCAACAAGCCCAGCCGCGAAAGCGGTCTGTAGGAAATCGGGGCGTGCATCGGTTGTAAACATGAGTGTTGTTGTATCAAACGCACGGCCCCTTGACAAGCCCCTGAACGCCTTCCAGCAAATGTTTTTCAAGTTCGGCCAACAAGGCCTCCGGATCGCCCTCAATCTCGATTTTCTTGAGCTTGGATCGGGGCCCGGCTTTTAAATGAACCTGATTCTTCTTAACCTTAACACATGCGGCCACCTTTTCACATAAGGCTTTGTTGGCTTTTCCGTCCTGAGCTGCGTCTTTGACCGCAATTTCCAGGGCCAGAACGCCTTCGCCAACGTCAACAACCTTGAGGGCTCGTTCCCGAGGTGTGGAGGGCTTGGCTTTAACGGTGAGCCCTAAGCCGGTTTTTGTTTTTTGATAAAAATCAGACATGGCCTTTTACGGCGCTTTGGCCGTCATGGCGCGCCGCATGGCTTCCGTCAATACGGTCAGGCCTTTTTCCATCTGGGCCAAGGCTTCCAGTTGGCTTTCTTTGGCCTCGGCCATCGACTCTTTTTGCAAAGCGGCTATCGCCCGGCTCATAGCCGAGGCCCCGATCTCGGCCTCGGAAAACGAGGAGCCTTGGCGGGAAATAATTTCCTTAAGGGCAGACAACAACATCTGTTGTTGCGCAAGGCTATGCGCCAACTCGTTTTTCTGCGCCTTTCTCGCTTTAGGACTATGATCGGTTTTGTGCGTAAGTCCCTCTACTTCCTCCACAAGGCTTTTTTGCTCACGAACCAAGGCCCGCATAGCAAAGACTTGTTGAGCCATTTGAGCTTGGTCGGGGGTAAGCTCCGGCGGGGTAGTGCGTAGATTTTCAATCAACGACTGAAGCGAGGCCAATGTTTCCAACGCGCCCGCGCGATTGCCTTGCGTCAGCCGGTCCGTCACAACGGTTAGACGCGCATAAAGGTCTTCAGGCGTCAGCATCTCGCTTGCTGTAGCCAGCGGCCAATCCATTTCCTGTAAGGCCGGGGGTTGACGGGCACGTTCCTCTTCCAACGCATCGAAATATTTTGTCATCGCTGTGCGGACCCGCGCAACGAAGGGCTGAATGGCTTCCATCGGCACTTTACGCATCAGACTAAAGGATAGTTCCTTTTGCGCATCGGCTAAATCAGCCCGAGCTTGGCCGACACTGCCTTCCTCCAACCTAACGGCTGTTTTCCAAAGAATATCGCTGACCGCCTGAACGGTTTGCGCATCGTCATTCAAAACCAGACGAACCGCCCCCGCGCGCAACGCCATCAAAACAACGGGGTCCCCCCGATACAAGCCCTGTTGCCGCGCAATTCCGGCCATCACATTCGCCGTTTCATCCCGAATGGCTGCATCCGGATTTTCAACAAACTTTTGCCGTTCCTCAATTAAGGCTCGAGCAAAAGGATTTCTAAACGAACGCGTCGGCAGGGTAATGACTTTGGGTTCGCTCCACCCGCGATGACCGGCTCCATCCGTTACCACAAGCTGGGCTGTCACCGGAATGCCCGCCCATGGCAAGGCCGTTAAATCCGCATAATTAACGCCGTCAATTTCTTTCAAGGCGGGTTTTTCCAAAACGATTTCAACCGGCTCTGTGCTTACCCCCGACGTGGATGAGGTCGGCGCAATACGCACGGCAACGGTTTCTATGCCGTAATCATCCAACGCCTTATAAACAAATTTGATGGTTTTACGCAGCGTGATTTCCGGCTCGTTCAAAAGCACAACATAGGGCTTGCCGTCCGGCACAATTTGCAGATTCCAATTGGCGAGTTTATGCCAACCGCGTTTGATGACAAGTCTGTCTTGCCGTGACTCTCCATGCACAGGCACAGATAGAGACGAAGAAACATCAATCCCCATAGCCGATTCCAGCTTTTCGGTCAGGCCATCGAACACAGCCTCCGGCGGGGTGCCTTCGCTTTGCCAAGCAATATGAAGGGTGCTGCCTTCTAATACTCGGTAGATACGTCCATGGGAAGGCGTAACAAGCTCCAACGCGGGCAACCGCGCATAATCCGGAGGCGTAACCCATGCTTTAACCGGAACAGCTTTATTCAGCCCCCAGCACGCGCCGAACCCAACCAGCAAAATAAAAGCCACCCCGAATAAAAAGTCGAATTTGAGGGACCAATAATGCATGGCACCGCGATAGGCGAGTATGGCCCATACTAAAAGCAACCCATAGGCAACCGCATAAACAGGCCAATAAAGGACGAAAAGAAAGTCCATCCGCCAAAAAAGGGCAACCGCCCCACCCAAAAGAAGGGGAGAGAGTACCGCGCAGAAAATCTCAAACCCCAAATAGGACGGAGCCTCTTCCGCTTTGCCTTGCCGACGGCGATTGCGGCGCGTTTCCAGAAATTTACGGAACTTTTTGCGGTTATTACGCTGCACGGGTTATCACCATCCAATCGGGTATGCTTTCCCATCTGAGTTGTTCCGCCACAGCAATACGGCGGCGGATAACGGCAAACTGGGCTGCGGAAACCAGAACTTCCGGGATCAGCGGACGACCATTGTAATTGCCGGACATGGCGCTTCCATACGCACCGGCCTGCATAATCGCAATCAGGTCGCCCTGTTTCAGCTCAGGCAAGGAATACGCATCGCCGAAAGAATCCGCCGTTTCACAAACCGGGCCGACGATGGAGACGTCTTCGCGTGGGGCCCCGGCCTCTTCGCGAACCGCGATGATTTCATGCCGCGAGCCATACATGGCCGGACGAACCAAATCATTCATCCCCGCATCCACGATGAGAATCTTTTTATCCCCGGCTTGCTTGACATGAACCACCCGCGTAATCAAAACGCTGGAGTCTCCGACCAGACGACGGCCCGGCTCAAAGGAAATCGCGCAGCCTAATGGGGCAATAACCTCATGAACGATTTTAGCATAATCCGAAAAGGGGTCCAAAACCTGTCCGTCATAGGGGATTCCGACCCCACCGCCGAGATCGACGCGATTAACGCTAATCCCCTGTTCCCTCAACACGCCAACAAGCATGGCAAGCTTTTCATAGCACTGACGGAAAGGCTCGTAATTCCGAAGATGGGAACCGACATGGACCGTCAACCCGTTAAAATTCAGGGAAGAACTGGTCACAATCCGCCGGACGGCTTCGCCCAACAACTCAATGTCGATCCCGAACTTAGCGCCCTTATATCCGGTCGCGATCTTGGCATTGTCTCCAGCCCGAATATCCGGGTTAACCCGTATGGAAACCGGGGCTGTTTTGCCAAGCACCGTCGCCACGCGGTCGATTAGGTCGATCTCGGACAAAGATTCGGCATTAATCTGGCAGATTCCTGCCAACAACGCCGCCGCAATGTCATCACGCGTTTTGCCGACACCTGAAAAAACGATTTTTTTAGGGTCTATACCGCCTTCCAGCGCCCGCTCCAACTCCCCAGCCGAGGTAATATCCGCCCCGGCCCCGCATTGAGCCAACGTCCGGATGACCGCCACATTGCCATTAGCTTTAACGGCATAATGAATGGTTGCATCCAAATCCTTAAAGGGTTCGGCAAACTCTCGGTAATTGCGTTGAAGCTGTTTGACGCTGGTACAATAAAAGGGCGTATCGACCTCTTCAGCAATTTCGGCTAAAGGCAGCGCTTCCGCGCATAATACGCCATTACGATAGGCAAAAACAGATTTTGTCATGGAGAAGGGTCCGTTCTTAAATCAGGATAAACACGCGGATAAACCTTTATGGGTTCATTGGGCGGAGCCTCGACTTGCGGCGGCTTTTTGCCGCACGCACCAAGGGCTAACAAACAAAAAATAAAAACCACGCCCCTCGCCAAAGCGCGAAGCCGTCCGGCTTGTAAAGGGACATGAAAAAGGCCGAAAGCTAAAGGCATAGTCGTTTCGTCGTCAGTTATTAAAGGGTTAGAGGGCTCCTCGAGAAGCACTGTAAAATGTTTACCGCCCCCTTCGCAACTCTCCTTTTCCATCTTTCGTACATTTTCTTGCCCGACGAGCTGCTTTTGAGCAACAGGCGCCTACCCCCTGCCCCTTTATGTCGTCTCACTTGTGGCTGTTTCCTCCTCCGTGCTTGCCGTACTGGAACTATCCGTTGTTCCAATCGAACTGAACACCGAGAGGATATCTTCATCGGAAAGCTCCAGATCGCCGACCATCAGGCTGATATTCCCGTCCTCATCCGTTTCAATAGAGGTGACTTTACCGATAACGCGAACATCGTCCAGATCAATCGTATTACCGGAGCTATCGACCGCACTTATGATAAAGCGATAGGCTCCATCCTCGGCGGTGCCACCCGCATCCAGCGTGCCGTCCCACGCAATCCGGTGCATACCGGAATCCGTCGGCGCGTCCACGGTTGCGACAACATCGCCATCCTCGTCCTGAATATACAAGGTAACACTTTGCGCCTCTTCCGGCAGATCGTAAGAAAGTAGCGACGTCCCGTCTTGGACGACCAATTCGTTTCCAGCCTTCGATTCCGTATATTGGCCCAGATAGCTCAACAACGGCTTGATACTATTTGAGCCCATGATCGAAAGAACATCTTCCAACTTATCGTTCGTGGCGATTTGCTGTTCGACCTGCGAATACATCACCAACTGATTGGTAAACTCGCTGGCGTCAACCGGGTCTGTTGGGTCCTGATTTTCTAGCTGCGTCGTCAGAATTTTCAAAAAAGTATCGTAATTGCCAATCAGTGTGCTTTGGGCGGCATCTGCCGCCGAAGACGTACTCGCGGCGCTTGTTTGAGACGCGTTATAGCTTGAGATGATACTTGTAGCATCGGTGACTGCTGTCATGGTTTTTCTCCTTTACACGCGCAGATTCACGCGTCCGGGCGTGACGTAATAGCTTTCCGTCAAGGAAGACAGGACGGTCGAGTCTTCTTGATCCTCGCCCTCTCCCATTGCGGAAAGAGAGCTTTGAGAGTCAACGGAATCTTGATTTTGGGCGAACTGATTGGCAGAACCGTCATCGCTCAAGGAAAACTGCAAACAGCCGGGATCGGCCTGAAGCCCGGCTTCCTGAAGCGCGAACTGCAAGCTTGCTGAATCTTTTTGCAGCAGGTTTAACGTGCTTTGGTTGTCGGCGATCACCGTTCCCGTGACGCTCTTATCGGCAGAAATTTCAAGCTTAATCTCAACCTTGCCTAATTCTGCCGGGCGCAACTGGATCGTAATTTCGTCAACGCCTGAACTAACCGCTTTATGGAGTTGAACCGACACTTGCTCAACCGCCTGAGGCAGGCCTGTGCTGCCGCCCTTTGTCACGCGCGCTGCGGAAAGCTGACTTGCCAAGTCATACGACCCCGAGGTACGCATGCCAGCAGCAACGGATGACGCGTTTTGTGTACCGCTGACCGTGGAAACGGACTGAATCGCTGTTTCCTGCAGGGCTGTGGATTCCGTCGTTGAGGCGGTCGTTTGGCTCGTCGTTTGCGCAAGCGGCGCTACCGTTGCCTGAACCGCAGCCTTATTAACCTGATCTTGCATCTTAAAGGCTTGAGCGACGGCATTTTGTTCGCCATCCGCCCCACTATCGGCCTTGCCTGTCGTTTGTGTCTCTCCCTGAGCCACCGTCTTTTGCAACTTTTCAAGGAAGGCTTCCCCATCCGCGTCCAATACCGGTTCAGCGACCTGTTCTTCCTGCACAATCTCGGTGGGTTCCGTTTCCGATACCTGCGCCATAAGCTGCTCCAGATCCGTGGCCCCTGTTTCCACCGGCGCGGTTTCGTCGGATTGAACATTTTGCGTCTTTTCTGCGCTTTCTTTTATTTTAACCGCGTGCAGTTGGTAAAAAGGCAATGGCGCCATCGTCGCCATGGTCAGCTCTTCATCCGTTAAATCAGTCTCCGGTTGCTCTTCCTCTGGCGCGAGGTCTTGATCCATAGCCATTTGTTCCGACGATGTTGCCACGACGGGTTCCATCGTTTCTTGCTCTTCTGCATCCACAGAGGTAGGGGAAAGGGACACCGCCTCCTCGGACAGAACCTCTTGTTTCTGTTCTTTGTCTTGCTCTGCCTGCGGGTTTTTAAAGGAGGGCTCCGCCATGGCCATGGGTACAGCTTGGTCGGCAACAGGTGTGGCCTCGTCTTGATCGCTTGGCTGATCGCTTGCCGCTTGCACGTCTTCGTTTTCATCCTCGTCGGACGTTTGCGCCGTTTCTTGCGAAGAGGCCGAAACGGGTTGATCGGTCTGTGACGTCGCTTGAGGGCCGGCTTGAGAGACGGTTGGCATCGTTGCCGACTGGCCTGTTGGCGCTACATTGGCCGGATCAAAGGGTTCCACACGAACCAGCGCCTGACTGGTTTCATCCAGGAAGCTTGAAAACAAACTTGACGCTGTACCCGACAAATCCACATTTGATTTATACGCGGCCAGCAGCCCCGACAGAGAATTGGTTGTCGTTTCTTGAACCGTGGAGTGAGAAAAGTTAGCCATAGAGAACATCCTTACAGGGAAGAGAAGAAACCTAAGATCATGCGTTGCGGTCAACCGCAACGGGCAGGGATTTCGGACTGTAATCACCGACGGAAAAACGCCGTTTACGCAGGTCGTCGTAACTATCCATCATTTTCGTTCTTTTCTGAGCCGCCTTGACGACTGTTTGCAAAAGGAAATGCGTGCCTTCAATGGCGGCGCGCAACAAGTCTTTATTTTTGGCGCCGACCTTTTTCATTTTTAGCTCAGCCTCGCGCAGGCCTTGACGCACCTCAGCAGGAAGCGTTTTAAAGGCTACTCTATGGTTAGAAACAACCTTGACCGCCGTTTCGTAATCACGCATCGCTTTATATTTATCCCCTCGGACGCGTTCCAGCTCCTCGTACTGTTTATGCTCCAGCATATCAATTTCGCGCTCCATGACCGCCGTGAGCACCTGCATAATTTTCAACAAATTCTGGGCCAGTTTTTCGATGTTAATCGAAGCTTTCTTTTCAGATAATGGGGTCATGTTATCCTCCCTACACCGTGGCATCGGCTTGTTCTTGCATGCGGATCATGGCGTCCATGATGGCAGGCGAAAGCCCATATTGATCGTTTCTCACCATGGATTTACCGTATTCTTGAAGCAGCAAATCCTTCATCGCATCCTCGCCGGGGCCACCGCCGAACATGGCATCCGTTTCGAGCCCATCCCACATGGGTTTAAGCATTTGGGCCATGAAAACAGCCTCGAAATCTTTGGCCGTTTTTTCCAGTTCTGTTTTCGAAAGCGTTGACTTGCCCGAAAAGCTTGTCGAGCTTCGCATCACGTCAACATCAGAAACGACAGCTTCCATCCGCTTCCTCCCCTAAATAACTTCTAAATCGGCCTGCAACGCACCCGCGGCCTTGATCGACTGTAAAATCGTAATCATGTCGCGCGGCCCGATCCCCAAGGCATTAAGGCTTTGCACCATCTCTTGCAGGCTGACCCCTGTGCTGAGCACACCCATTTTCTTGGCCTCCCCCTGATCTATGGCAATATCCGTGCGAGGAACTGTAGTTGTCGTCCCGCCTTGGGACAGAGGCGCAGGCTGCGAGACTTGCGGCGTTTCCGTAATACGAATGGTCAGATTCCCCTGCGCAATCGCAACCGTGTTAATGCGTACATTTTCGCCCATCACGATAATTCCGGACTGTTCATCAATCACGACCCGGGCGACCTGATCCGGTTCGACCCCAATCTGTTCGATTTCCGTCATAAGCCCCACAATGTCGTGACGGCGAGCATCCGAAACCAAAACCCGAACCGTTGCCGCATCCAAGGCAGCGGCCACATCCCCGTGCATATGCTTATTAATAGCGGCGGCAACGCGGTTGGCCGTGGTAAAATCAGGGTTGCGCAACGACAACCGCATGGAGCCTAAATCGCCCAAACGGAAGGGTATTTCTCGTTCAACAATTGCACCGTTCGCGATGCGCCCGGAGGTTGGAACCCCTTTCGTTACCGAGGCCCCCTGCCCCTGCGCACTAAAGCCGCCCACCGCCAACGCGCCTTGGGCCACGGCATAAACTTCGCCATCCGCACCCAGCAAAGGCGTAACCAATAAAGTCCCGCCGGTTAGGTTTTTGGCATCCCCCAAAGTTGAAACAACCACGTCGATACGCGAGCCCTGCGCCGCAAAAGGCGGCAGCGTCGCCGTTACCGTCACGGCAGCAACGTTTTTGGTCTTCATGCTGGTCCCGCGTGTGTTGACGCCAAGACGTTCCAGCATGCCAACCAGACTGGTTTCTGTAAAAGGCGAGTTGGAAAGGCTGTCCCCTGTACCATTGAGCCCCACGACGAGCCCATACCCGATCAGCATATTATCCCGCACGCCTTCGAAATCCACGACATCCTTAAGCCGGGAGGCTGCCTGCGCCGATGCAAAGGGAGAAAGGATCAGGAGCATCAGGAAAGCAATCGTCATCGCTAACCGGGCGACAAAGGGACTCTTTGCCGACCGCTTGGGGAAATTAGGGGAGAGACATAGGAAAGACGATTGAAACATAAAAACTCCTGATCCTTGCCCAAACAACTAAGCAAAGCCCGTGCCAGACTCTTCTTCTTTCCTCAAAAAAAGATACCGCGTTGATTCTAAGTGATTTTATACAAAATCCGTGTCCGCCCCCCTTTGCGATGCCTTGCCTCGGGCAAAGTCTGCCCGTCCGTTAACAAAAAACCGGAATCTTTTGCCGATGAACGTTTCCGCCCAACAAAGCCGTTCCGGCACGCCCGCTTTCATGTTAGAAATCTTAAGAAAAATGATTTAGGATGCCGCCATGATTAGTCGAATCGAAGGCCCCGGCTCAACACGCTCTACCAGCCCTATCCGCCGCACCAGCAAGTCCGGCAAGACTAGTTCTGCGAGCTTTTCCAAGCATTTAGAAGAAACCGATGAATCTTCTGGCATTCACGGGACTTCGGCCTTGGGCGGGGTCAGCGGCGTTTTGGACCTGCAAGAAGTCGATGATGCCCTCGCCCGCGCGGCCAAAGGCAAGCTCCGCGCTGAAGATATTTTGGACAAATTGGATGAGCTGAAACTCGACCTTTTGTCCGGAGCCGTCTCAAAAACCAAACTCCAACGGCTGTCTCAACTCGTCCAATCCCATAGGCAAGACGTGTCCGATCCAAAATTAAATGAGATTCTTGACGAAATTGACTTGCGCGCGCAAGTAGAATTAGCCAAATTCACCCGCGCTTAACCCCATTACCGAGGAGCCTTAACGCATGGTGACCGTGCCGTCGAATTATAAGCCAACTGAAAAAGAAACCTACATGAATCCCGTTATGTTGGAATATTTCCGACAGAAACTTCTTGCTTGGAAAGAGGCGATTCTTAAAGACGCGGATTCAACCCTTCAAGATCTGCAAGATGAAGGCGGACTGCGCGAATCGGATGTCGCCGACCGCGCTTCTGTCGAAACAGACGTTGCCTTGGAACTGCGCGCCCGCGACAGACAACGCAAGCTGATCAGTAAAATCGACGAAGCGCTTGAACGCATCCGTAACAATGAATATGGTTATTGCGAAGAGACGGGCGATCCCATCGGGGTCAAACGGCTTGAGGCGCGACCGGTCGCAACCCTGACGATCGAAGCGCAGGAACGCCACGAACGTATGGAGCGCACGCACCGTGATGATCGCGAATAATCGCCTTCTTTCTTTCGTATCGTTGTTTTTTGCGGCTACGCTTCTGCCTTCGTCCGCTTTCGCGGACACGGCGTCCGAACAGATTGATTTACCGACAACAAGTTATACCGCGCCAGCCATGTTCGGGGTCGGCGAGTTTCAGATTCAACACGCTCGATTAGTCGATCCCCGTGCAAGTGCCGCCTGTGGCACTTCATCGGGCGAAGTTATGCGGCTTGTTGAAATAGCGTTAAAAGGGGAAGGCTTGTCTGTCTTTACAGTTTTAGACGCCGCCCCCCCGCAAAGAGGTGTTGAACGGGTCGATATCTATCCGGACGTTGCAACCGTTCAACCACGCGAAACCGAATGTTCAACGTGGGTGGCCCTAACCGCTCAAAGCCGAGCCGCCTTACGCCTTGATCCTGTTTCGACTCCGAGGAATATGGTGGTTACCTATTGGTCAGGCGGGCTGATTATTTCAAGCACCACGATCAGCCATCCAACAGTTTTAAAGGATTCCATCCAAAAGCTGGCTGAAGCCATGGCTCGTCAATACAGATCCGACCAGCCGACCCTCATCAAAGACCCGGAAAAAGTAGAAAAAAAATAAAACACGGACCTTATTCCGCCGTCCGTCGTGCCTGAAGCGCTGCTGTCAGCGTCCCATCATCAAGATAATCCAGCTCGCCGCCGACAGGCAGGCCATGGGCTAAACGAGAAACCGTCAAGCCATAGGGATGCAACCGTTCGGCAACATAGTGCGCCGTAGTCTGGCCTTCGACCGTGGCGCTGAGCGCTAAAATAACTTCCTGCACGTCATCCTGTTCAACCCGCGCCAGCAGGCTGTCAATCCTGAGATCCGAGGGACGCACGCCGCCCAAGGCGGAAAGTGTGCCGCCCAGCACATGATACCGTCCTTTAAACGCGCGGGACCGCTCCAACGCCCACAGATCGGCGACATCCTCCACAACGCAAAGCGCCGTTGGATCGCGCAAAACATCCCGGCAAACGGCGCAAGGGGATTGAACGTCCCAATTGCCACAAATGGAACAGGCTTGGACCGTTCCCGCAACTTGTTGCAAGGCCTCGATCAAAGGCAGCATCAACGATTCTCTTTTTTTCAAAAGATGCAACACGACGCGGCGCGCGCTACGCGGGCCCAACCCCGGCAAACGGCCAAGCAACTGCGTCAAATGATCGAGGGGAGAAAGCATTCTTTAAAACGGCAATTTCACGCCCGGCGGGAGTTTCAGGCCGCCCATGGCCTTTTCCGTTTCAGACGCGACCAGAGCATCAATCTTCGCCTTAGCGTCGCCCACCGCCGCGACGATCATATCCTCCAGCATTTCAATATCGGAAGGATCGACAAGCTTGGAGTCAATCTTGATCTTTTTCAGATCGCCCTTGCCGTTCATCGTTGCCTGAACCAAATCACCGCCAGCCTGACCCGTTACTTCGGTATCGCCCAGCTTAGCTTGCATCAGGTTCATTTTGGCCTGCATATCCTGAACCTGCTTCATCATTTGGCCCATATTGAACATGGCATCTTTCCCTTGTTGTGTTAGTCCTCTTCCTCGTCCGGATCGACCGCAAACGATTCATCTGCATCTTCCACGGCCTGAACCGCAGGTGCAACCTCTTTTTGTTGAAGGGAGATGAGTTTAGCCTCCGGAAAAACCTGACGCATAGCCTGCATCAAGGGATGGGCTTCGGCATGCTCATGACGGCGGCGTTCGGTTTCACGGTCTTCCTCGGCCAAGGTCGGGCCGCCCGGCTCATCAACCACCGCGACCATCCAGCGTTGCCCTGTCCATTGATTAAGGCACTGGTTAACTTTCGGCACCAAATGCGAGCTGGCGTCTTTACGAAGGCGTATCTCCAATTTGCCCGGCATCATTCGAACAGGGTGCACATAGCTGCAAAGTTCGGCATAGAGTTCGCCTTCACGATGTTCGGCAAACAAGGCTACCAGTTCCCGAAAGGAATCCGGCATCGAAGCACGGGCAACCGCAGGCAGCGCGGCAGCTTGGGAAGCAACCGGAACGACTTTGACGGCAGTAGCCGTAGCTTGTGCGCTTATCGAGCCGAACCGCGCGGATGTTGGCCCTCCGCCCGCGGGCGGGGCAGACTGGGGCGCCGAAGTTTCGGCTTTTTCTTGTTGCAGCTTTTTGATGAGTTCGCCCGGCGGCGGTAAGTTGGCGGCATAGGCCAAGCGCACCAAAACCATCTCCGCAGCCATCGCCGGTTGGGCCGCGCTTTGCACTTCTTGGATGCCTTTCAGCACAATTTGCCAGGCGCGGGACAAGGCTGGAATTTTGATATCCCTCAGTTCGGCAAGTAACTGCTTTTCGGCTTCGGGCAAGTCGGAAAACTCGACCGTATCGCCCAAAATTTGGCCTCGCGTCAGCCGGTGGATCAACGCCGCCATGTCCTGTAAAACCTGCAACGGGTCGGTTCCGGCTTGAACCATGCTATCAAAACTTGTCAGCGCCTCGCGCATCTGTCCGCACAAGAGCTGGCGACATAAAACAAGGCTGGCCGTGCGGTCCGCGAGCCCCAGCATATCTTTGACTTCAGCCAGCGCTACCGTACCGTTCCCTAACGCGATGGCCTGATCCAACAAACTAAGCCCGTCGCGAACCGAACCATCAGCGGCATGGGCAATCAGCTTGATGGCTTCTTCTTCGGCGGTTACCCCCTCCAACGCGGCCAAGCGCGAGAAATGCGCCGCCAATTCGACACTTTCAATCCGGCGCAGGTCAAAGCGCTGGCAACGGGAAAGCACGGTTACCGGAACCTTGCGGATTTCCGTTGTCGCAAAAATAAATTTGGTATGCGGGGGCGGTTCCTCCAACGTTTTAAGCAACGCATTAAAGGCGTTTTTCGACAGCATATGCACTTCGTCGAGGATATATATCTTGTATTTCGCGGAAACCGGGCCGTAGCGCACCCCTTCGACAATTTCGCGGATGTCATCCACTCCCGTACGCGACGCTGCGTCCATTTCCTGAACGTCCACATGCCTGTCTTCGGCAATGGCGCGGCAGGCATCACATTCATTACAAGGCTCGATGCTGGTCGAAGACGGATCGCGGCCCGTACAGTTCAACGCTTTGGCTATAATGCGCGCCGTCGTTGTTTTTCCGATACCACGCACGCCCGTCAGCATCCAGGCTTGCGGCAACCGTCCGGACTGAATAGCGTTCGTCAGGGTCCGGACCATGGCTTCTTGGCCGATCAGCTCGGCAAAAGTGAAGGGACGATATTTCCGCGCCAACACGCGATAGGGCGTCGCCTCCATGGACGGATCGGTATTTTCGCCGAAAAGGTTGGACACAGAACTTCCTTGCTAGGGGCCGGGATGAATCAACACCGGAAAAAAACGGCTTGAAAGTGGGAGGCTGAACCTCGACCCGGATCGAAATGTTACGGCTGCTGCCTTTCGGCCCTGACCGGGTTGGCACGAGATCCACCCGAAGCCAACCTCCCGCTCTCTTTATACGGGCAAAGAAGCATAAAGGGGAGAAAAAATTTGCAAGGCCGCGTTAACCACACACTAGACAGGAAATTATCGCGAGGCTTGAACAAAAGTTGTGGGAGAGGTTTCCGTCAGCTCAACAGAGGGCCAGTTCCCCTCGGCCAACTGGCGCAAGGACGGAACGGATTTCCCAAGGCGGGCGCGATAAGCCCAATAATGCGGCAGGACGCGGGTCACATAATTGCGGGTTTCACGATAGGGGATCGTTTCAAGAAAAAGCAACGGATCGGCACCGTCACGGGCGGAAAGCCAATTCGTCGCATTGCCGGGGCCGCCGTTATAGGCTGCCAACAGCATCACCAGATTATGCCCGATACGCGGATTGGCAGCCAATTGTTGAACGTATTTTTGGCCCAACGCAATATTGACGGAAGGATCCAGCAAATTATCGGTCAAATCCTCTTCACCGGACATGACTTGAGCGGCTGTTTTCGGCATAATCTGCATCAAGCCCTGCGCGCCGCGCGAGCTGACCGCCTTGGGCTCGAACAAAGATTCATGCCGCGCCAACGCAAACAATAAAGCGCGATCAACTTGAAATCCATCCTTTGGACGCCACGGCAAAAGCGGATAAAGCGCTAGAGCGCCCGCTCCATTTTTAGAAAAATGCGCCAAACGCAAGGCCAAGGCCGGCATCTGGGCATAATCGGCCAAGGCCAACATTGCTTGAAGTCGGTCTAAATCGCCTTGCGGATTAAGACGACGCAATTCAGCCTCGGCCTTAGGCGTTTGCCCGACCTGCAACAAGGCCAAAGCCCGCCATCCTGCCTGATTGTCCGCTAAAACGTTGCGATACTCTTTATTCCATTGCAAGGGGTCCGACGCGCCTTCGGCAAAGCGTTCAACCGGGTTATGTCCTGTTAGCTGCACCGCCAACATGCCATAAAAACTGCGCGGGGAGGCGTCAACCGCCGCCGCAAGATGTGCTTTAGCCGAGATCCGATGCCCGAGTTGCTTTTCAGCACGATACGCCCAGAAATGCGCCGCCGCTCGATTGGCCAACGTCAAGGAGGGATGATCGGCAAGGCGGCCAAACGCAAGGCGCGCCGCCTTAAACTCCTTATTTTCCCACGCGATCAATCCGCGAATCCAAAGCCCCAACGGCTGATTGGCTTCGGCTGCCGCTGTGGCCAACGCACTGGCTTGCTCCCGTTCCCCGACATGAAAGAAAGATGTGGCAATCAACGCTTGCGCGTCGTGCGCGAAGGTTTCGCTTAAGGTTCCTTTGGTTTGGGCCTTAATCAATAAATCACGCGCCTTCCACGGATCGCCTTGACGAAGCTTTTTGCGAATAGGTTGGGCGAGCCGTTTAGTATCGGAATCTTGCGCCTGCATTCGGCCCAACCATTCCGGCGTAAAATTCACAACGCTCGTTTCTTCGCTGGCCGTACTCCACCGATCCGGAGCTTTCGGCTTGGGCGGCATTTTGACGCCTGCTTTAAGCGCTTTGGTATAAATCTCATTCGCTTCCGGCAAGGTCGGATATTTCTTTAACCAAGCGACAAGTTCCTCAGCCGAAGCCCCTCGATGGAGAAACCGGTCAGCCAGCACATGCCCCATCAACCTTTTATCGCTGATCCGCCGTTCCAACTTTTCCGCCCGGTCCCACCTTTGTTGGGCCTGCGAGGCAAACAGCATGCGATAAAAAGCCGCATCCTTATAGCTGAGCACACCCATCGCCAAGTCCAAACGATCCGTTTGACGCGCGGCGGCAAGGTCTTCTTTTGAAGGCGCAAGAACAGGCACCTTTATCTTCGAAGAAGATAAAGTATTAGCTTCACTGTCATGAGTAGTTGCGGTCAGAGCCAAACTTAAATGCACGACCAGCGCTAATTGTGCGCCAGTGGCAAGGCCACGACCAAATGTTTTCTGCATTGGCATCTAAGCGTCCTACTAGACGCATATTTGGGGCAAAGCAAGCGCAATTTGTTAGTTTCGTAACAAAAACGGATTTATTCTTGATAAATCAGTTAGATAATTTTGTTAATCTTTTCCTTAAAAAGTAACAAATCCGCCCAAGCCTGCCGCTTGGAGGCTGGTTGTCGCATTAAATAAGTCGGGTGATAGGTACAAAGACAGGGGACGGAAGAAAGGCTTGGATCCGCTCCGGCAGGAAAGTACTCGGTCCAGCGCCCGCGTATTTTCGAAAAAGGCTCTTTTGTCCGTAGCAATGTTTTTGCCGTCAGATGCCCGAAAAGAAGAATGAGCTTCGGCGCTTTGAGGCGAATATGCTGAACCGTAAAAGGAAGACAGGCGGCCAGTTCCGCTTCGGAAGGGGTGCGGTTCCCAGGAGGACGCCAGAAAACCAGATTGGTTAAATAGACTTGGGACCGATCCACCCCGATACTCGCCAACATTCGATCAAGCAACTGCCCCTTAGCCCCGACAAAAGGCTGGCCTTGACGGTCCTCCTCCTCTGCCGGGACATCGCCGATGACCATAATTTCCGCCAACGGGTCGCCTTCGGCAAAGACAAGATTCATGGCTGTTTTCTTAAGCTCGCATCCGTCAAAGGACTCCAACGCCGCCCGTAAATCCGGCAAACTGGCGGCTTCAACCGGCCTTAAAAGCGCCGCTGGCGGGGTAGGCACAGGAGGCGCACGCAAGGGCGCAAATTCGACCAAGGAGGGCGGCGGTTTCGCAGCCTTGGACGCCTCTTTAAGCGGGGAGGCCTTCCAATGCTGGAAGCCTGCGACCTCTTCCAACGCCTCGTCGGCGCCAGCCTCGACCTGCCAGATTAAATCGTCCAAAATGGATCGGGAATAGCTCATAGTCCTGATTTTGAAGGGAATTGCATCAAACCGCAAGGATTGTTCCAAAACAATCTACCTTTTTCTCAAAAATTCTATATACTCATAGCTGGAAGGCTTCTGCGTGGACCGACAGCAACAAGATCCCCGGGGCCCTAATTGAAACACTCCAGGGAGCCGTCCCTGATCGGAGTCGTGGCTTCGACTACATGGCACCCACCTGCTCACTGCAGGCCACGGAGGAATGAGCGCATCGACCAAGGCGGGGCCTTCCACTTAATACTTCCTGTTGTCTCCCTCTTTCCTATTTTAAGGCGCGTTATAATGCCCGTTCCTTTTATTAAAATGCATGGCCTCGGCAATGATTTTGTTATTATTGACAGTCGCGAAAATGGCTTTGTCCCTTCTCAAGAGTTCTTGCTCCGCGTCGCCGATCGCTGTCGCGGCGTTGGTTGCGACCAATTTATGATCCTTTTAAAACCCAAAGATCCTTCTGCCGACTTATATATGGATATGTACAATCGGGATGGGTCGATCGTTCGAGCCTGTGGCAATGCCACACGATGCGTCGCGCGGCTCCTCTTCGAAGAAACCGGCAAGAAGGAAGGGGTCATTCAAACCATTACCGAATGCCTCAAAGTCTGGCAGGAAGACAACGGGAATGTCACGGTTGAGTTCGGCGCGCCAAAACTCGACTGGCAAGATATTCCGCTGGCCAAGGAAACCGATACTCTGCATGTTACTTTTGACGGACAGGACGCCTTGGTCGGATGCTGTGTCAATGTCGGCAATCCACACACGATTTTCTTTGTGCCGGACGTTATGTCCGTGCCGCTGGATCAAATCGGTCCGATTTTGGAACATGACCCTATTTTCCCGGATCGCTGCAACATTGAGTTTGCGCAACTCATCGACCCCGAACATATCCGCATGCGCGTATGGGAACGCGGCACCGGCATCACGCAAGCCTGCGGGTCCGCCGCGCTGGCAACGTTGGTGGCGGCGGTTCGCCGGGAACTTTCCGCTCGCAAGGCGGTCATCCAGATGGATGGCGGCGACTTGGTCATTGAATGGCGCGAAACGGATGGGCATATTACGCTTTCCGGAAGCGCCTCTAAGGCTTTTGAGGGCGTATTAAATGATGAACTGATCGGCGAATCCTAATTTTGCGTGAGACTCTTGATGATTCAAACCCTGAAAAACCTTCACAAGACTTTTTATGATGCGCGTTTTTACCGCGATCTGGTTTTTTCCTGGAAAGGGGTCGGACTGGGCTTTCTGTTTTTTGTCAGTCTGATTAACACCACCCAACTGGTTTATGTTCTCAACGAACCGTATCAGGCTTTTTTGAAAGAGCGTGAGGCCATCTTTGCCAGTTTACCGGAAATCACCATCAAAGACGGCACCATTTCCAGTGACGCGAACGAACCTGTTCGAATCTCCTTTCTCAAAGAGATCGAGGGCGGCCCTGTTAATATCCTGATCGACACCAAGGATCAGGAAAGCGATTTCACCGCCCTTCAAGAAAAAATGGAAAAAGAAAAGCTGCTTGTTTTTGTCAACCATAAAGGGGTTTCTCTTTTTTCTCCCGCCGACAAAAAACTCGATATCAGCCCAGCTTCCGAGATGAAGGCCCGGAAAATTACCCACAAACAATGGATGGAGTTTTCCTCCCTGCTCGTAACCAGCGCAGCCCCAACGACCCTCTTCTTCGTTTTTTGTATTTCTTTTATGGGGCATGTCCTGACCGCTGCCTTAGGTGCGATTCTTTTATTCATCATAACGCCCCTCTTTAAAATGCCTTTGGCCTTTAACACCAGCATGCGACTGTCTAGCGCCGCCAAGGTGCCGGTCGCTTTTATCCTCCTTGTGGCGCCCCCTCACCCGACCCTCCAACTCCTGATTTGGTTCGGATTCGCTATTTTTGGCCTTTTTTCCGCCAAAAAAGGGAGGCATTCTGGCGATGAAATTCCCCCGTCAAACGGGTTGGCATAGGCCTTAAAATTGCCTATGGTGCCGCTTCATCACTAACAGGTTTAACCGTACACTTGCATTCTGGTTTTTTTCTATGTCTTCAAAACGTCGCCACACCCAGCGCCATGACCAAGATTTAGGCGCTTCTTTGCCGCAAGATGCCTCGGCAAACGAACAGATATGGGAAGAGCAGGATCCCTCTTCGGCCACGCCACGTCCCATCGCGCGGCAACAAGCCTACGAACCGGAACGCATCGGGGATATCTTGCGTCGCAGGCGCGAACGGCGCGGCGAGGCCTTGGAAGCTATTTCAGAATATCTGCGCATTCGCCCGAACTATCTTTTCGCTCTGGAAAATAATCGGTACGAAGACCTTCCCGCCGATGCTTACGTTATCGGTTTCTTGCGCACCTATGCCCTTTATCTCGGCCTTGATGGGAAAAGCGCCATCGACCAATACCGCCGGGAAATGACGGGTCGCCGACGCAAGCCCCAACTTTCCATGCCCCAGCCCATGCTGGAAAGCCGGGCGCCGACTATCACAGCGCTGATCGGCGCGGTTATCGCCGCTCTTCTTATCTATGGGATTTGGTACGGGCTTTCCTCTCCCGAACAATCGGCTGCCGAAAAAACGATTATGGCTCCCCCCATCGCCGAAACCACGCCCCCCCCAAGCGTCACGGCGGAAGAAGCAAACGCCCTTCCCATCCAGACCGCGACCAGTGATGGCATCACGCTTCCTGTTGCGGAATCCGCCGTCCCAGCCACGCAAATGGCCATTGATGTTCCAAAACCAGCGACGGAAACTCAACCGATCACAACCGAATCCAAGGAACAGCCGAAACAACCGGCTCCTTTA